>JAOZSY010000273.1 GCA_029939445.1 Bacteroidales bacterium | reverse complement strand
TCACAAATTAAGAAATTTAAATCCTTTATAACCTACAAAATTAAAGTATTATACTTTATGTTTTATAGCAAATATTTACTCCAACACAAATAACTATCCCAAAATTAGGTCAACGTCATTTTGGGATGTATTAAATCATGCTTCAAATTATATTTACTATTGGTAATACTACACATATTATTTATAACTTTGCCTTTATCTTAAAAAGGTCATATAATTATTATGAATAAATATAAGTTTTATACTATTTTAACTGCATTATTAATTACATTAACAACTGCAATACATACACCTTCTTATGCTAAGGAGAATGCTTCTGATAGTTTGTCGTACTATTTTAGTATGGCTTTTAATTATTATAGGAATGACTCTAATAAAAAAGCTTCTATAGCAATACAAAAAGCTCTAAAATATAGTGGTGAAAATAATAAAAGCCTTGAAATAGGAAAACTTCATTCCCTAAAAGGCTATATATTATTAAGTAGGGGAGCCACTCCAGATGCTCTAGAATCATTTTCAAAAGCAAAAAGTATTGGAATAGAAATTAATAATCCTGAATTAATAATTGCAGGTTATCATGGCATGGGAAGAACATATATTGTTCTTGAAGATTTAGAAAAAGCAAAAGAAAATCTAGAGTTAGGGTTAGAGTCTGCTAAAAAAAATAAGTTATTACTAGCCAAAGCTGTTTTATATAATGCCATTGGTATTCTAGAAATCTCACGTAATAACTTCATTCCTGCACTATATAATTTCAATGAATATTTAAAGATTTCCATATCAAATTCTGATTCGCTATCAATGGTATATGCAAATGTAAATATCGGAGAGGCATATCTTAAAATGGATATTACTGACAGTGCATTTATATATATAAATAGAGCTAACAATTTGAATAAATCTGTAAATAATGCACAGGCAACCGCGAGTATTTATAGCAATTATGGTAGCTTAGCATATAAAAATAAAGACTATAAAAAATCCATTGAGCTTATTAATAGAAGCCTCACGGTTAGTTTTGATAATAATTTTTCAGAATTTATTATTGATAATTACTATATGCTTATTGATGATTATAAAGCATTGCATAATGTAGAAAAAGCAGTATATGTATTTAATAAACTTGACCACTATAAAGACTCTATTCATAAAATAAATGATGCAAAAAAGTATGCAGCTATACATTCGCAATCAATTCTTAAGGAAAAAGAAGCACAAGCTAAATTTTGGGAACAGAAATATAAGAACCGTAATATTATTCTTTTTTTATCATCAGCTTTAATAGTAGTTTTAGTAGTATTGTTTGTAATATTATTTAAAGTATCCAACTCAAATAAAACAAAATATAAAGATGATACGCAAAGTTTGAGTGAAATAATTGATGAAAAAAATAGAGAATTAGTAACCAGAATTATATCAGAGAAAGAACATACTGGTTTTGTTGAATTAATAAATAAAAGTCTTTCAAGTATAAGTGATAAAACATCAATAGAAGATGTAAAAAAAGACTTGCAAAGCTTAAAAAGGGAAATTACTATTAAGGAGCAAATCACAAGCAACTGGGACAGCTTCAAAATACAATTCCAAAAAGTACATCCAAATTTCTTTAATTCATTATTAGAAAAAGAACCTAAGCTTACTCAAAACGAATTAAGAATGTGCGCATATATTAAAATGAATATGAGCACTAAAGAGATAGCTAACATATTGAATATCAGTGATAGATCCATTCAAACAAGTAGATACCGTTTAAAAAAGAAGCTTAGCCTAACGCCCAATACCGACTTAATAGCGTATATACAAGCTATTTAACCGTCTAATTCATTTTCTATTCAAGTACTAGTAGTAGCTTTGTAGTAAGCTTGTAGTAGCTTTGTAGTATTACCCTAATAATAACCTTGTCAAATACTTAGCTATTTTTAGCTACTTTTGTGTCTTAAAGTGGTTATGCTGCATAAATCAAAGCCAAAAGGGATAAATCTCTACATAATAGGTCTTTAATTAAAGTAACTTTTATACATTTTAGTTCAATAAAGTTAATCAACTAAACAATATATATTATGAAGAATTTTTTTATTTTTCTTGCTATTGTTCTTTTAGGTGCTACTCTACAAGCACAAACAGTTAAGTTCTTTGAAGATTTTGAAACTGTTCCATTAAATGTTTCTTCAAGTGGTACATCTACATGGGATAGAAGTAGTGCTCTGCATTACTCTGGCAACTATTGCGATACTGCAACATTTATAAACATAGGAGATTCTGCAATCTTAACTACTGATGCAATTAACATCACTGGTTATTCATACATATTGCTTGATTTCCACCATATATGTAAAACTGAGTTTTTTGATGGTGGATATATCGAACTTTCTAACGATAACGGCACAACTTGGAGTCGCCTTACAGACTCAATCTATTTGGGTGAAGGACAATTTGGTAATTTAGGGCACAGATTTTCTTCTACTTCGTACGCGTTAGACTGGGAAGCTGTAAATTTCGGTGCCATTCCAACTAATGATTGGTGGAAAAACGAAAAATTTGACCTTTCTAGTTATTCTGGAAGCTATACACAGTTAAAAATAAGATTTGTTCTTAAGGATAATAATAATACTGGCGCTATTGGCAATTATGGTTGGTTAATAGACGATATTAAGTTATTGGTTTCTAATGAAGAGCTTATCCCACCATCAATTATATTAACTCAACCAATACTAAAAGATTCTGTATATGGAACTGGCCCCTTTACAGTTTCAGTACAAATAACAGATGATAGTGGCATAGACACAGCAATGATAGAATATACTGTAAATGGTATTATTGACACTATACCTATGACGACAGTAAATGGAAATCTATATAAAGGAAGTATTCCTTCATACATATACGGAACAAATATTTCATATAGGGTAATAGCAAAAGATGCTTCATTAAATAATAATACAGCCGCTACTAACAGTCGGTTTTTCTATAATGTAGAAGCCCCTATGATTATAGGAGTTGGAAATGGTACACTTAGCGCATATAATAGTCCAATATACAATGGTGGTATAAATGATTTAAAAAACCAAAGTTCTCATATAAGTATAGTAAAAGCCTCAGAACTAGGGGGTTATTATGGAATAATTGAGAAGCTTTCTTTATTTAAGTCTGACAACCATGGTTATAGTGTTGGTGATGCAGAACTTACAATATATTTAAAACATACAAATGCAATCTCTGTTCCTTCAGATTCTGCAAGTTTCTATGCAGAATTTACCGGTGCTACTTTAGTATATAGCTCTACAACTGATAGCATTCCATCGCTTTCGGATAAGATTAGTTTTGACTTAAATGCAGGCAACTTTTCATACAATGGCGTATCAGATATTATGGTAATGATTGAATGGTACCGCCCTTCAGTATTAGTCGAAAACTTTATACCGTTTTTTTATAATTCTGAGCCGGAT
>JAOZSY010000071.1:6289-11789 GCA_029939445.1 Bacteroidales bacterium | reverse complement strand
CATATATAGCTGTATATTACGATAGTAAAAGATACATAATGGTTTGGTGACAATTAATATGCGTCTGCCCTGTCATCCTAAACCATTATTATAACTCCAACCTTTTTTTCAATATCTTTGCAGACTAAAATAATAAATAAATACAATGTTTGAAGATAGATCAAAACCAAGAACAGAGATAAAAGATTTAGGTGAGTTTGGCCTAATTGATTTTTTGACAGGAGATATTGAATTAGTTCAGAAATCTTCTGAATATGGTATTGGCGACGATGCTGCTGTTATCAATCCTGAAGGTAAGAAAGTGCTAGTAAGTACTGATTTATTAATGGAAGGAATACATTTTGATTTGGCATATGTGCCACTTAAACATCTAGGATATAAAGCTGCAATTGTAAATTTTTCTGATATGGCAGCAATGAATGCTCTTCCAACTCAGATAACTGTGAGTATTGGACTTAGCAATAGGTTTTCTTTGGAAGCAATAGAGGAGTTTTATGTAGGATTAAAATTGGCTTGTAAAGCATATAATGTGGATATTGTTGGTGGCGATACTACTTCGTCAAAAGCAGGATTGGCAATTTCCATAACAGTGATTGGACTAGTAGAGCAGGAAGATATTGTATACCGAAATGGAGCAAAAGAAGGCGACTTAATTTGCGTGAGTGGTGATTTGGGCGCAGCTTATGCGGGCTTGCTTATTCTTGAAAGAGAGAAAAGTGTTTTTACTGCAAACCCCGATATGCAACCCGAATTAGATGGTGCTGATTATGTTCTAGAACGTCAATTGAAGCCTGAAGCCCGCGTAGATATTGTAAAAATACTTAAAGATTCGTCCATTAAGCCTAATGCAATGATGGATGTGAGTGATGGACTTGCTTCGGAAATAAAGCATATATGTAAGCAGTCGAAGTTGGGAGCTAATCTTTATGAAGATAAACTGCCAATTGACCAAAAAACATGGGATGCGGCACGTGCTTTTAATATGGATCCAACAATGTTTGCACTTAATGGTGGCGAGGACTATGAATTGCTATTTACTTTGCCTCAAAGCGAATTTGAGAAACTAAAAGATATTCCAGAGATTAGTATTATTGGTTATACTACTGATGCAGGTTCAGGTATTAACCTTATCACAAAGAATAATGTATCGACGCCAATAGAAGCCCAAGGTTGGGATGGTCTTTCTGACAAGCTAAATGATGAAAATACTACCGATCAATAATTGTACTTTAGATATTATTAAGATAGTATTAGTATGAAAAGTAGAGTTATAAGGTCTTGATAAAAAGATATTTTAAGTTTTGAAGCTTACTTTTCATAGTAGCTTCAAAACTTAAAATTTTATAACTTATTTTGTTTTCACTTTTCTTACAGAATCAATTACAGTTCCATCTACCCATTTAATAACGGCAATAACTTTATCCTCAAGTTCAGGTTTTTCAGGAATACCACATATTTCTTCAGCTTCAGCTTTTAATTGCTCAATTGTCTTTAATTTAAAGCCAGCTTTTTTAGCTTTTTCAATTAAGTCTTTACGAAGAGGATTTACCGCAACGCCTCTTTCTGTTACAATAACGTCAATAAGTTCGCCAGGACCACAAAGTGTAGTAACCTTATCTATTATCACAGGAATTCTATCACGAAAAAGAGGAATTGGTAGTATTACAGTTTTGCCAAACAAGCAGTTTTGCCAACCACCAATACCATGTAATAAGTAGCCATCGGAGTGTGTAACAACATTAGCGTTGAAGTTTACATCAACCTCTGTAGCGCCAAGTACTGCTATATCAATCATAGATGCAAAATTGCCTTTGCTATGATAATTATAACTTGTAAATGGGCTAGTGTCAACATGGTTTGCATTCTCACGCATTGAGCGTATTCCTTCCAAATCAAAAGTTTGCCCATCAAGTATATAATCTACAATACCATCTTCAAGCATTTTAACAGGATATTTATTGCTCCCTGCTCTTATAAAACGTGCTTTCCAATTATTACGACGTAGTATTTCTTCAAAATAAATTCCAATTGATAATGACGTTCCACCAGCACCTGCTTGATAACTAAATCCATCATGAATTATTTCTGTAGCTTCACAAAATTGAGCTGTTTTTTCTGCAATTAGAAGTCTGTCAGGGCTTTTAGTGATATTTGTTGTGCCAGAAATTATCTTTTCAGGGTCACCAACAATATCTACTTTTACAGTATAATCAACATAATTTCCATGTATTTGCCATGGAATACAAGGGAATGGTACCATATTATCGGTAACAACTATTACCTTATCAGCATATTGAGAATCAGCTAATGCAAAGCCTAATAAGCCCGATGCCGCAGTGCCATTTACTCCATTTGCATTTCCGAATGCATCTGCTGTTGGCGCGGCAATTACTGCTATATCAATTTGTACTTCGCCATCTTGTACTGCCTGATATCTACCACCGTGAGAGCGTAGAACGCCAACGCCAGCCATACCACCTTCACTAGCAAATTTTCCTAGTGCGCCATTCATGCTGCCTTCTATTCTGTTTATTGTTCCATCTTTAAGATACTTAATTAAAGGCTCATGGCAAGGGAATGATGCCGAAGGATACCATCGTAAATCTTTTATTCCTAACTCATGTGCAATATCAAAAATTTGATTTGCAATTAAATCTCCATTTCGAAAATGGTGGTGAGTAGATATTGTCATTCCATCTTTCAAGCCGCTCTTTATTAGTGCTTCTTTAAGGTCTTTTACCGTTTTATTTCCATCTTGTGGAAAATTGGCACATGATGATAGTTTTGGTGCAAATCTACGCCCTTCTGGAATGTATTTCCCAACTCCTTGATATGGAATTTGTTTTTCGCCATTTATTTCTTCAGGAACCATTCGTCCTGCTGCATTCTTTACTAGTTTAATATCTTGCTTACTCATTATTTTCTGGTTTTTTGTATTGTTTTATTCTCAAAGATTGACTGTAGACTGCCGACTGAATACTGCCGACTATACCTTCTCCATCCAATCTTTAGAAATAATGCCCAAATCTATTGCTGTATTTAAAGTGTTTTCGGCTCTTTTTACAACGGGTGCATCAATCATCTTTGTGCCTAATGATATAACTCCTAAGCCTTTTTTCTTAGCTTCCATAAAAGCAATATATATTTTCTTAGCTTTAGTAATTTCTTTTTCTTCAGGAGCAAAATTCTTATGTATAACATCTATTTGGCGAGGATGAATGCAACCCATACCATCAAATCCTAGAGATTTAGATTTACGAACATTTCTTGCCAGAGCTTCCATATCTGATACATCAGAAAAAACAGAATCAATAGGTTGAATTCCAGCTGCACGGCATGCATTAACAACCATTGAGCGAGCAAAGAAAGATTCATCACCATCATCAGTACGCAAAGTTCCAATATCTGCAGTATAATCTTCTAAGCCTATTGCTATTGATGATATATTGTCAGCAGCAGTGGCTATCTCATAAGCTTTTACTATTCCCAAAGCTGATTCTATAATAGGCATAAGCCATATTTGCTCTTTTATTCCATGTGTTGTTTTTAATTCATCAATTCGTTTATTTACTTGCTTTATTTGATCTGCCGATTCGCATTTAGGAACCAGAATAAGGTTCACATTATGTGCAATAATAAAATCTAAATCTTGCAATCCTAAAGGAATTTGATTTATTCTAACCATTCGTTCTGCTCCGTAAAAATTTATGCCACGTAGAGCATTACGAACCAAAAATCTTGCTTCATATTTTTTATCATGAGCAACAGCATCTTCCAAATCTAGAATTATTCCATTGGGATTATGAATGCCTGCATTAAGCATCATACTTGGTGTATTGCCGGGTAAATATAGCCTCGAAAATCTCATTTGATCCTTCTTTGTAATGCTCTTATTAGCTTCTATAATAGGAAGAAGGTATTCTTTGTCGCTATCAATCAATTTGTGAATAGCAGCTTCCATTCTAGCAGCAATTACCAAAGGTAGAGCTCCTTTATCAATAATAAGGAGGTTGGCATTCTCAATATTATAAAAGCTAAGGATATCACTAATTAAAGCACGATTAGATTTGCCGAACATGATATCTACTTTAGATGTTAGATCTAAATTGATACCTCCACTAGAGGTTAATTCTATTTCAATATAAATATCTGAACGTATTTTTTTACCTTGATTTCCAATTCCAACTTTTTTGTTCTCTATCATAGTACTAAGACTTTTCGAAATTATTATTTCTGAATTATAATTATCAGACAACAAAGATAGAAATTGTTCAAATTACAACAACAAAAATTTCACTATAAAATATAGTAATATGTATTATTGATATTTATTATTAATCAATAATATAAATTAATTGGGCATAAAAAAAGCTCTTTCACATTTGTGAAAGAGCTTCTATATATTTTTTAATAGTACTTTCTTACTTCTTGATGAATTTAGAAGTTGTAATATCATTCCCTGCTCTAAGTTGTAGAATATACATACCTGGTGTTAAGTTAGAAGTATTAATTCTTTCAGACTGATTGCCTACTTTATTGCCAAGTTGCTCATTACTCAACAAACGACCATTAATATCATAAATGCTAATAGTAATACTAGCTTTTTCAGTTAAGTTATACTCTACTGTAGCGTTATCTGCAACAGGGTTAGGATATAGCTTAATGTCAGAAATGTATTTCTTGTTTTTATTAGAGTTATCTTCAATACTCATTAAAGTTTTGCAAGTAAAGAATCCTCTACCATGAGTGGCTGCATATATTTGACCGTGGTTATATACACCAGGATAAATTTGAACTAATGGGTTGCCTTGGTCTAAAGTAACTGTTTTGCGCCAAGCTAATCTATTTTGTTGTTGAATTATCTGATAAACAGGTGCCATAGCCTCAAATCCACTATTTTCTTTAGTCCATATAGGATTTGTACTTGTTATATTATCTGTAGTGAAAATTCCAAACTCAGTTCCAATAATACATAAATTAGTATTATACATTGGAATTAAAGAAGCATATACAGGTGTATTTGACGGTAGGTTACCAACAGCATTTTTGAATGTTG
The DNA here is from genome assembly GCA_029939445.1 of Bacteroidales bacterium. Lineage (GTDB taxonomy): Bacteria > Bacteroidota > Bacteroidia > Bacteroidales > UBA1556 > UBA6267. The sequence continues at coordinate 6,733 of JAOZSY010000071.1, read as the reverse complement.
GATTATTTGAAGTAGCGTTATTCGAGTAATAAATAGAATTAGTACCAGTACCAGCAATAGTAACAACAATATTGTCAGCATTTTCAGGGTCTATAGACACACTTGAAACAATACCACCAAATGATTTTATTATTGTATCATTAACAACATAAGCTGAAGAGTTTGCGTCTGCTGTAGAGTCTTCTTGAGCCTCTAAAAGATTACTTAATCTACCAAGCTGATTATTAAGAACATAATAAAGTACATCACCATCTCTAGAGATATACATATTCCAAACAGCAGTAGCTGCTACAGGGTTTTTGCTTACTAACGACCATTCAGGAGTTGTTTGTTTGAAATATAATGATTGTTTAGTCATCCATATACCAGCAACAGTACCAACAAAGAAACGACTCTGTACCGGGTCAAATATATTAATAGAATCTTCAAATTTAATATCACCAG
>JAOZSY010000071.1:0-6279 GCA_029939445.1 Bacteroidales bacterium | reverse complement strand
AAATATGCTCAAAAGGATAAGCATTATTTGTAGCACTACGGCCATCAATAGTATCGCCCATAGTATAATCTTGATCTGCAACGTATATTACCGAATCTCTACTATTAGGATAATTAATTGTTTCCCAAATAATTGTAGGAGTAACAAAAGCTCCTTGCAAGTTTGCTAAAACTTCTTGGCTGTAAAACTCTGGAGTTGCAGGACTCTGACTCTTATCAGATGGATTTTGCATACTAGCACCAAAGTCAGAAGAACGAGATACTTCACCATAATATATGGAAGCAAAAATAACTTCTTGATTTAGCATTGAAGTAGCAGACCATCCGCCATCACCACCTAAAACCTCTCTAGCCTCTTGTTTTTGACTAGGATGTGTAGCAGTACCATCTATAAATTGAGTACCATTATCTTGTGCGCCGCCCATAACACCACCATTTGGGTGAGTAGACACTGCGAAGAATTGAGTTACATTAAAATCTGAATTTAAGGTAGTAAATGTTTGACCTCCATTCGTAGTTTTTGATACACCGCCGTCTGTTCCTTGGTAAAAAGTATTTGCATCAGTTGGGTGTTGAACATATATATGCTGATCAGCATGAACATATACTGGTGAAGTAGGGTCGGCAGACCATATAGTTTTTTTAGTCCAACTATATGGAGAAGTATTATTAACTTTTTCACCTTTCCATAAATCTATTCCTCCTACATAAACTATGTCAGAGTTAGTTTTATGGACCATTATTACGTTATCGTACCAACCTTGGTTATTTGATCCAAATAAATTAAATGCGGTAATGCCGCCATTACCAATTTTCGACCAATTGCTACCACCATCAGTGGTTTTGTAGATACCCTCTAACGCTCCGCCATTAGCATATACTGCATATATTACATCTTCATCTGAAGGAGCAATAGCTATTTCTACTCTCTGCCCACTTCCTGGAGTATTTTGTGCCCATGTTCCATCACCGTCAGAAATAAACACTCTACTTCCCATTGTTGCAACAACACGAGTTTCATTACTCATAGATTTTACATCCTTAAAGTTACCTCCTTTTTCCAAAGACCAGTTTACACCATCATTAGAAGTAGATTGTAAGCCAGTGGTAGTTGCAGCATATACTTTTCCGTTTTTGTCAGAAGCAAGCCTATTAATAAGTTTCCAACTTGTAGTATTAGAAATGATAGTAAAGTCACTAGCAGTAGCTTTTTTAAGATAGATGCCAGAACCTACACCGCCAGAACCTCTATTTGTATAAGATGGACTAGCTAAACCTTCGCCAGTTCCAACATAAATGTCACCATCAGGTGTTTGACACATTGATGAGATAGAGATATTGCCATCAAGAGGTACTGAAGTCCATGATTGACCAGCATTTGTAGATATCCATAATCCACCTTGTACTCCACCAACATACATAGTGTTGTTGGTATTGTCTTGATTGTCAAAAATTAATGCTCTTACTCGGCCTCCAACATTATTAGGACCTATATCATCCCATGTTAAACCTGCAGTCTTAGCAGTAGGCATATTTTTAGCAGCTTTTCTTGCAGCTACAATTTTGTCAATTTCGATATCACCAGTAACAGCATCAGCTTTTAACCTATGGTAATATGCAATTGCGCCATCAATTCCACTGGCGTTTTTTTGCGAGTGTTTTACTTCTATAGTATCATTGCTTTTATTGTTTTGTCCCAAAAACAATGTGCCACTAACAGCAATAATGCCGAGAGCTATCAGTCCTAAAAGTAATTTTCTTGTTTTCATATCTATTGTTCAGTAAATTATATAAATGTCATTTCGTGTATTTAAGCTTGGCAAATTACGGCTTTTTTTAATACATTTTATAATATATTTTGTAATCTTAATGTATTGCAAAAATAGCTTATTACCAGTATAAATACTAATTTTTGATATTCAATTTTGCAAGAAAAATATAGTTTTTTCTCAACTCTGTATATTTCGAGGTATTATATATATATTATACCAACTTGTTGTAGTTTTAGTTTCAATTTGGTATTACATTAGTGAATGAGATTATTTATTATACCTAGAGCCAAATCGGAATGCTAGAAATAGGCGTAATTTAAAATATTCAGGTTCGTTAAGTCCCATTATTTGAATAGGAATAGCATATGTATCAATAATAATACCTGCTTCAAACGCTTTAGTTTTTTCTTGAAAAGCTTCAAATTCCACATTTAAACCTAACTTAAAACTAAGACCAGGGTGTATACTTAGTTCACTTATACCTTTGGTATAAGGGCCTCTGCCAAATATATCTTCAATTTCGTGCTTTGTAGGGTCATATTTTTCTAAAACGACAGAATTGTTGGTTGCCTGATCAAAAACGTATAGATAAATTGGTTTACCTATCCCCACATTTAAACCCCCATAATAAAACCATCTAATTTCTACACCACCCCAATAAGGTTTTTCGGCTATTATTTTCTGACGGCCACGCATTATTTGAAGACCGTAAAAGTATTCTAGTTTGCCGTAAAAGAAACTCTTTGCTGATGATGAGGCGGAAATCCATAATTGACGCTCTTGTTTGCTGTCGCCAATAAATGAAAAATTAATATCCCAAGTCTTCTTATTCTTATATGTAATGGCTTTCCCAAGGCGGTAACCAACACCCCAACCATCTGAATTGAAATTTATACCAAAACTTTTTTCGCGCTTCAATAATGGCTTCTTAATAATCTTATCAGCTTTTTGAGCCAAAAGACTAATAGGTATTATTAATAAAACTAATAAATAGATAGTTTTTTTTGTCATTATTATTGAAATAATATGCTGAATAATTAGCCGATAATTGGTAATTATATGTTTATTATTTTAGTCTAGATTCTCGGTTAAAATTACGTTTTGAACCTCAACTGTTTCTGTTTGAGAATACATTCCAGGGCATTTTGGCCCGTGAGATTGACATGATGCGAGAAACAAAATGCTTCCCAAAAGCATTAAACCTAATATTGTTGCCTTTTTCATTGTTTTTTAATTAATTAGTAATAACTGATATAATTAGGATAACCTAAATATAATTTAGGTATGCTAATAACATACAAAGATAGTGTTTTATGGAAAATGAAACCCCATAAATTTTATATTTTAAAAATTTGTGTCATTAAATATTTATTTGAGAACTTTTTCTTTAAATTTGTGTACTATAAAATGATAATATTATGCAGCTAGAAATTGATAAAGATTGGGAGCTTTTATTAGGTGATTATATAAAAACCGATAAGTTTAAAGCTCTTATAAAATTTGTGGAGAAAGAATATAATGAAGTAACAGTATTTCCGCCTAAGGAGGATATTTTTTCCGCATTTAGTTTAACCTCAGTTAGTAATGTTAAAGTTATTATTTTGGGGCAAGATCCTTATCATGGATTTGGACAGGCACATGGATTATGTTTTTCGGTTCCCGATGGTGTAAAACAGCCACCTTCTTTACGAAATATTATTAAGGAATTGAATAGCGACTTGGGTATTGGAAATCCTAAAAATGGTAATCTTATAAGTTGGGCTAAGCAGGGAGTGCTTTTGCTAAATGCAACTTTTACTGTGCGTGAAAAAGAGGCAGGCTCGCACCAGAAAAAAGGTTGGGAGGAGTTTTCAGATGAAGTAATACGTAAAATATCTGAAACTAAAAAGAATTGTGTTTTTATCCTATGGGGAAATTATGCAAAGAAAAAAGCATTGCTAATTGATAAGAAAAAGCACTTTATTATTGAAGGCATTCATCCATCACCGCTTTCTGCTCATCGGGGCTTCTTTGGCAGTAAACCATTTTCTGCTACTAATGATTATCTTAGGTCAAACAATATTTCACCTATTAATTGGGAAATACCAATTCCTAATTCTAATCAACGATCATTATTTTAAACTAATATATTGAAAGCTATATACGGACTTTTACTTTTATTAATTTTATCCTCATTTTTATTTGGCCAGAAGAATTATACACTAGAATTAATGTCAGACAATGATTCTAATGATTTTGAAATGCCCAAATATAAAATACAGTTTAATGATAGTTTGATGAGAGCTAAAGAAGTTGATAGGATAGTATTTAGCTTACAAACAAATGGTTATGCTGAGCTAAAAATAGATAGTAGTATTTATTATGAGTATTCATTAAAAATTTATATAGTCCAAGGACAAAAATATATTTGGAAAAAGTTAGAATTTAATACTTCAGAGTGGAAAATGCTTCAGAATCTTAAGCAGCAGTCTTTGGATTTCAATAATAAGGATTTTAATTATGATGAGTTACGTATGTTGCAAAGAGATATTATTACTCGTTTTGAAAATTCGGGATATCCTTTTGCAAGTATTAAATTATCAAATATTGAGATTGAAAACAATGAGATATCTGCAAAATTGGTAATTGATAAGGGGTCTCTTATAATTATTGATACGATTATACTTACAAGTTTTGAAGGAATAAGCCATGGATTTATGCAGCAATATTTAGGCATAAAAATAGGGGAGGAATATAATGAGTCTAAAGTTAGCGAAGTTGAAAAACTTATAAATAGACTTGATTTTATTACAACAGATAAGCCAATGAGAATTGACTTTTCTGATGGTAAAGCTGAATTGCTTTTAAGTTTGCGAAAGAAAGATAATAACCAATTTAATGGAATTATTGGGATGGCTCCAAATTCACAGACTAAAAAACTACAATTTACAGGAAATCTAAACCTTAAATTAGTAAATAGCTTTAATAGAGGTGAGCGAATTTCCCTTTTATGGGAAAGCCCTGGTAATAGTTCGCAGTTTTTGGAAATAAGTTTACAATATCCATATTTATTCAGTAGTCCTTTTGGTGTTGGCTTGGATTTTAAGATTGATAAGCAAGATACTACTTATGTAAACCTTGAGTATAAACCATCTTTGCAGTTTGCTATTGCTGGACAAGATTATATAAGTACTTATATTCATGTTCTTCAAAGTAATTATCTAAATACAGAAGTAAATATTGATAATAATTTAAGGGATGTGAGTTCTCAATCATTTGGATTTGGATTACACCTAAATCATTTGGATAATATTTTTAATCCAAGGCGAGGATTTTTTCTAAAAGTGAACTCTGATGGTGGTTATAAGTATTTTTTAAGTGGCGATGCTGATAATAATGATGAAGTTAGCGAGTTTGTTTTTAGAGTTAAAAGTGAAGCGCAGGTTTTTATTCCGCTTTTCAGAAGGCAAGCAATTATGCTTGAAAATTCTACGGCATATATTGCTGGAGAAAATATTATGATAAATGAATTATATAAAATAGGAGGCTTTAAAACCTTTAAAGGTTTTGATGAACAGTCTATTTTTGCGCAATTTTATAGCGTTTATACTGCCGAATATCGTTTGCTGCTTGATCAATATTCTTATTTGGGAGCATTTTATAGCATTGGGCAAATTGTTAACCCATATCCAATTACTTCCACTGGAGTATATCAGTCTTTTGGCTTAACATTCAATTTTGCTACCAAAGCTGGTGTGTTTGGACTATCGTATGCCTTGGGCAAGAATGAAGAAACTAATTTCGAATTTGGGAAAGCAAAAATCCATTTTGGATATATGGCAGTTTTTTAAATAATTATGCAATACCCTAAATAATACCTATATGTAACTTATCTCTTTGTTGAGCTGTTAATTTACTATTTACGGATTACTATTTCTACCAATTACCTATTTTACCTACTCCTTCACCAACGAAACAAATAATTCTCGCTCATCAATATTATCAACATGAAGAATATCAATCTTCACATATGGTTTTGGTATTAGATCAATAATGATATCAGCCCACTCCATAAGGCAGTAGTTGCCACTATAAAGATAGTCGTCAAGGCCAATGTCTATTGCTTCTTGAAGATGCTCTAGTCGATAAAAATCAAAGTGATTTATTTCTCCATATTCTGAGCTAGTATAAATATTAGCAATGGCGAAAGTAGGGCTAGTAACCTCTTCTTCTGCTCCCAATAAATTGCAGAAGTACTTGGCAAAAGTAGTTTTGCCAGCTCCCATTTCCCCATTTAGAACAAAAAGGCGATTATTAGCATACTTGCTAATAATCGTTTTTGCTGTTTCTTCTAATTCGTTTAGCCTTACAATCATATTTTTTTTATTTGGCACTTAAGGTAATCATTGGAATTAGAACTTCTTCTAAAGAAATACCTCCATGCTGAAAAGTGTCGTTATAGTATTTGTTGTAGTAATTGTAATTATTAGGATATAAAAAGAAATCACCTTGCTTTGCAAATACATATT
>JAOZSY010000483.1 GCA_029939445.1 Bacteroidales bacterium | reverse complement strand
TCTTTATAAGCTGAGCTAGCCTGAAGAGCAACAATATACTCGCCACTAAAAAGCAGTTGAGATGCAGAAAAAGTAAAGCTCGCATCATTGGTCTGACCAAACTGCACAGGCATATAAGTACCTGGAGGACCACCAAAAATCTCTGCTGGTAATAAAGAAACTGGAACATCTATCATGTTCTGATATTTCATCTCAGTATGTACTTGTGGTAATCCTATTGCAGTAGTTTCCCACACTTTCTTTTTAGCAATCTTTACATCCAAATCCGCATTCAGGATGTTCTTATTCTCGGTAAGTGCTAAATCAACTGCTTTTTGTAAATCCAAGGTGTATGTATTTTGGGCCAAAACTATATTTGGCAAAAACACCATTGCAATTAATATTTGTTTAATATATCTATACATATTAATTCTTGTCTTTTGTTAATTTCATATACTCTTCAATACCTTTAGAGGTGGCAATACCATGCAAATGATAATTGAATAACTCATCCAATAAATCAATTATCTTTACATCATATATTTCAAAAATATCAGTCTCCTTAAAACTTTCAATTCTAATTATATTTAATATTGTTAGTTTATCAATATTTATATCTTCTCTAAAATAACCTTCCTCTATTCCCTGCTTCAAATCAATTCGCATTTTATCATAAATATGTTGTCGCCTATTTTTAATAAATAATAAATGCTGCTCAGGATAATATTTCTTTAAATCGAATTCAAAAGATGGATTAATCTCCGATAACATTCTGGTAATATGCTTATAAATAAAGATATGCTTCTCTATCACATTCATTTTGGGGTCCATACAAAAGCCCGACATATCTGTCATTTCTGAAATTAGCATAATACACTTTTCAACTAAATCAGTTTTATCTTTTACCATTTGATATAACGTCTTCTTCGAGACTGATAACTCATGAGCTACATCGTCCATAGAAACACTCCTAATTCCATATTTCATATACAGTTTTAGGCTTCTCTTTATCAATATTTCAATACTCAACTCCATAATAAATCTATTTTATCATTATAGTTACCACAAAAAA
>JAOZSY010000272.1 GCA_029939445.1 Bacteroidales bacterium | reverse complement strand
TTCTCCATAGGATTGATACTTCCTTTTACATAGAACAAATAATATACTCTTAATTGTGTTAAAGTCGCTACTAAATATAAATAGTAGCGACTTTTGTTTTTATTAGAATCTCAATCCAATAAGAGATATAAAGAGAATTAAATTTCTGCTCAAAAAAATCTCTCACTATAATACTAAATTAGATACCTTTGCAATGAATATTGATTATATAGTTTTATGAGAAGTTTTACTGTCATAATTTTGTTGATTTTGCTTAGCTTACAGTCGTTTGCTACCCACAATCGTGCCGGTGAAATTACTTATATACAACTATCACAACTTACCTATGAGTTTACATTGGTTACTTATACCTATACTCCATCGTTGGCAGATAGACCTTCCTTGGAGTTAGATTGGGGCGATGGTACGCAGTCTGTAGTACAACGAATTTCTAAAACTTCGTTGCCCAATCAAGTTAGTATGAATATTTATAAAGGCACGCATACTTTTAGTGGGCAGGGTAGTTTTGTTATTAGTATGGAAGACCCTAATCGTAATGGAGGGGTTATGAATATCCCAAATTCCATAAATGTGCCCTTTTATATCGAAACAATTCTAAATATTAATCCTTTTATTGGGCCTAATAATTCACCAATTCTATTAAATCCACCAATTGATAATGGTTGTGTAGGTTATCCATTTGTGCATAACCCTGGCGCTTATGATGTTGATGGAGATAGCATTGCTTTTGAATTAGTACATTGTAGAGGTATCGATGGCGATTTTATCCCAGGTTATTCTTACCCAAATACAAGTATTAGTTTTACTATTGATCCTATAACAGGTACTTTGAGCTGGATAAATCCTACCCTCATAGGAGAATATAATGTTGCTATTATTATTAAAGAATATCGAAATGGAGTTCTAGTAGGAACAATTACAAGAGATATGCAAATAACTATTGATAATTGTAATAATAGACCTCCCGTAATTGATGGGCTTAGTGATACTTGTATCGAAGTTGGACAGTCGTTAAATGTGCTTATTGAAGCCAATGATATTGATAATGATTTATTAACTTTACGAGGTACTGGTGGACCAATACTTCTGCAGAATAGTAAAGCATTATTTCCACAACCTGCAATGGGAACAGGCAATGTGTCATCTGTTTTCTCGTGGTCGCCAATTTGTGAGCATGTACAGTTATACCCATATCAAATGATTTTTAAGGCTAAAGATAATGGTACTCCAGTAAATTTGGTAGATATAAAAACCATGTTTATAAAAGTTATAGCACCTTCTCCTAAAAATGTTATGGCTACTCCTAAAGGAAATAATATTGAGCTTATCTGGGACAAATCTATATGTAGCAATGGCGATCAATATGATATTTATAGACATAATGGTTATATTGGATATGTGCCCTCTGTTTGTGAAACAGGTGTGCCCGCATGGACGGCATATCAATTTATAGGTAGTACTACATCTATTAACGATACAGCTTTTGTAGATACAGGTAATGGAATTGGGCTGTTGCACGGAGATGATTATTGCTATATGGTTGTAGCTCATTTTCCTGATGGAGCTCAGAGTTATCCTTCGCTAGAGATATGTGCGCAATTAATAAAAGATGTGCCTGTAATTACCAATGTTAGCGTTGATACTACTTCCGATGGCGAAGGTAAAAATACTATTATTTGGTCTAAACCAGATTCTCTTGATTATACCCAAACTCCTGGGCCTTTCTTATATCAGATTTTTCATAATACCGATGGCTTTGGTAATCCAATGACTTTAATAGATTCTCTTGATAATCTTAATGATACAATATATCAGCATACAAAAGTTGATACTGAAAATAAGACTAACTATTATAAAATTGGGTTTGTAAATAGAACCACGGGTAATAGATTTTATATTGGCGAATCGCAATTGGCATCAAGTGTTTATTTAAAAGCTGATGGTAAAGCACGAAGAATGGAACTTAGCTGGAACCCTAAAGTGCCATGGAGTAATGATACCGTAATAGTGTATAAAGAAACCAGCCCTGATATTTTTGATAGTATTGGCTATTCGCTTTCAAATATTTATGTAGATAGCCATTTGGTTAATGGCGAAACATATTGCTATTATGTGAAGAGTATAGGTAGTTATAGTGCCAATGGATTTAGTAAACCTCTAATAAATAAATCGCAAATTGCTTGTGGTAGCCCAATAGATGAAGAGCCTCCTTGTCCACCGACAATTATGGTAACTACAGATTGTTTTTTAATAGAAAACCTATTGCAATGGACTAATCCTAATAATACTTGTGTTGACGATGTTGTGAGGTATAATCTGTATTATACTCCAGACTTAAACTCAGATTATAGTGTAATTCATAATGCGTCGCCAGCATCCGATACTATATTTAATCATATAGGTATGGAAACTATTGTAGGTTGTTATTATGTAACAGCTATCGATTCTTTTGATAACGAAAGTGATGCGTCTAATAGGGTTTGTGTCGATATTGATAGCTGTAGGCTTTATACTTTGCCAAATGTTTTTACTCCTAATAATGATGGATATAATGATTTATTTATTCCTTTTCCTTATGATTTTGTGGAATCAGTAAATATGAATATTTATAATCGCTGGGGAGGTCTGGTTTTCACTACTACCGATGCAGATATTAACTGGGATGGAAAAGATTTGAATACAGGGAATGATTGTACTGATGGTGTTTACTTCTTTGATTGTGAGGTTTTTGAATATAGGCTTGAGGGCTTGCAAAGTAGGACAATAAATGGCACGGTTTCTCTTTATAGATAGTAGTTTTAAACGAATAAATGAATAAACAAATAAATAAAAGAATATGTTTACAGGAATTGTAGAAACAATGGGAAATATAGTTGCGGTAGAACGCGACAAGAGTAATATAAATTTTACTGTAGAAACACCTTTAGCAGCTGAGCTCAAAGTAGATCAGAGTATGGCTCACGATGGTGTGTGCCTTACTGTTGTAAAAGTGGATAAAGAAAAAAATCAATACGTAGTAACAGCTATTCAAGAAACATTAGACAAAACTTGCTTACAAGAGTGGGGAGTAGGATATGAAGTAAATCTTGAGCGTAGTATGAGTATGGGCGAGCGCCTTGATGGGCATATTGTGCAAGGCCATGTAGACCAGACTGCTACTTGTATTGCTGTGGAAGAAACTGATGGTAGCTGGAAATATACCTTTACTTATGATGTAGAGCAAAGCAATATTACTGTGGAAAAAGGTTCTATCTCTGTTAATGGAACAAGCCTTACTGTGGTAGATTCTAAGAAAGGACAATTTTCTGTCGCAATAATCCCTTATACGCAAGAGTTTACTAATTTCCATAATTTCAAAAATGGAACCATAGTGAATCTTGAATTTGATGTATTTGGAAAGTATGTTGCTCGCTTGCTAGAGCAGTATATGGAAGCTCAGAAGTAGAGTATTTATCGTATT
>JAOZSY010000482.1 GCA_029939445.1 Bacteroidales bacterium | reverse complement strand
TGTTAATTTTTCATAAAACATAGCTTTGATTTTTATACTTTAGCCAATTGGTAGAATACAAATAATTTAACTTTGGATTATGTACGAATATATTAAAGGCAATTTGATAGAAAAGTCACCAGCAGAAGCGGTTATAGACTGCAATGGAGTGGCGTATTTTATAAATATTTCATTACAAACATTTTCTAGAATTAAGGAAAAGGGGGAAGTGAAACTATATATTCACTTGGTGGTGAAAGAAGACTCACACACTTTATTTGGTTTTGCCCAAAAAAGTGAGAGAAATCTATTTCGATTATTAATCTCTGTTTCTGGTGTTGGAGCAAATACTGCAAGGGTTATTTTGTCAGGGATGAGTACCGACGAAACTGCAAATGCAATTGTTACCGAAAACGTTGATGCTCTTAAGTCTGTAAAGGGTATTGGTGCAAAAACTGCTCAGCGTATAATCCTAGATTTAAAAGATAAGGTAGTAAAAGATGATTCTTCTTCCGAACTTTTTACAGATTCGCACAATACAAACAAAGATGAGGCGTTATCAGCATTGATAATGCTCGGTTTTGCTAAAAAGGCAGCGGAAAAAGCATTAACAAAAATTATTAAGAATGAAGGGTTATCAGCTTCGGTTGAAGATTTAGTACGTTTTGCACTTAAAATCCTTTAATTAACAGACATTTAGAACAAGTTTGAAAGGTATATTTAGAACTTTATTTTTTTCCATATTTGGAATTTCACTTTTGCTGTATGTACAAGCTAATAGTGTTGTGGGCTCTAATGATTATTTGGAGGAGACCTCCTACGCTTATTCTACAGAAAGCAGGTTGTTGATTTTGCCTATTGATACACCTGATAATGGCGACACATTAACTTATCCAGTGCAACAAGGAGGAAACTCTCCTTATGAGCCTGCTGGTAATAGCCCTTTATATTTAAATTCCCCATCAAATCAAACTACCACTATAACTTACGATTCGGAAACTGGAAAATATATTTTTCAGGAAATGATAGGTGATATTCCTATTGGTGTTCCTTATTCCATGTCGCTAGAGGAGTA
>JAOZSY010000481.1 GCA_029939445.1 Bacteroidales bacterium | reverse complement strand
AATTTCATATATTCCTGTTCCATTTTAGACAATTCATCTGCCATATATGTTACTGTGGCTCCTGAATAAGCAACCTCTTGAGCTCCTGTGATAATATCAAATCTTTGCTCCTTAATTTTCATTAATAATTCTGAAGCTTCTTTTGCTTTTTGCTCGTACGATTTTTCAACAAAACTTCTTTTAAGATGCATTCGCTCAACTGTTACAGTATCCATAATCACTTGCTCAACAACAGTATCAATTTTCTCCACTAGATTTGCATCAGCAAAATATTTAAAAGTCTTAGAATAATCAATATCATTATCCTCTTCCTTTTCTAGTTTTTCTTTTTCTACTTGTCTATCACTATTATCATTTAGGTCTTGTATTAAGCCTGCTTGGCTCATTCCTATCATAATTGATTGCGCCTTATAACCATTATAATTGCTTATATCTACAAAATAATACTGCTCAGGATCTGGTTCAGAATATGTGTTCATCTTAATATCTGACAATTCGAAAAAACGTGTACTATTTAATACTGCATCCTTAATTCCCAAATATTTTGATGCATATTCGGCATAGGGACCTGCAATTCGTACTACCTCCTCAACTGTAATATCAATAGTTACAACATTGCGAGGCAATGAATAATAAAAACCCTCTGAGTTTTCTGGCTTATTATCTTCTTTAACATGAACTACATTATATGAAGAACATGAGCTCACTATAGCTATAATAATAAATAAACTCAATATTTTTTTTAGCATGATAAACAATTTAGAATTATCAAACAAAACTACAAAATATTAAACATAAATAATAAATTAATTTTTAATTAGCTAAAACTCCAAAAATATTCCTATCTTTGAACCTAAATAAAATTATAACTAAAATTAAATTAAGGTAAGCTCAAATACATAATACTCTATAAGATTTTGACAATATCTATTTATGTATATATATATTATTGATACTAACAATTATATGAAAAATAACAATATTGAAATTCAATTGCTCAGATTCATTTTACTATTTAGAAAAGAACTATCGAAAGAAAATAATCTAGAAAATTTG
>JAOZSY010000070.1 GCA_029939445.1 Bacteroidales bacterium | reverse complement strand
ACACACTGAAGACTTCTTACTGAAGACTGAATTAAACTCAACCTACATTTTTACAGTAAGTTTTTTTCTTATAATTGAGTAAATATCCTCAACAGCCACACGCTCTTGCTCCATAGTATCTCTATCGCGGATAGTAACAGTATTATCTTCCAAAGTTTGATGGTCAATCGTTATACAATATGGAGTTCCAATTGCATCCTGTCGGCGGTATCGCTTACCAATAGCATCTTTCTCATCGTATTGGCAAATATAATCTTGTTTAAGCTCATCCATTATTTCACGGGCTTTTTCTGGTAAGCCATCTTTTTTAGTAAGTGGGAATATGGCAGCTTTTATAGGAGCAAGTACTGCTGGTATTTTCATCACCAATCTTTCGCTACCATCTTCTAACTTCTCTTCGGTATAAGATGTAGTAAGTATCGAAAGAAACATTCTATCAAGACCTATTGATGTTTCTACAACATAAGGAACATAGCTCTTTCCTAATTCAGGATCAAAATACTGTAATTTTTTACCAGAGTGCTCTTGGTGAGCCGATAAATCGAAATCGGTACGACTATGAATTCCCTCAAGCTCTTTGAAACCCATTGGGAATTTAAACTCAATATCGGAAGCAGCATTAGCATAGTGAGCAAGTTTTTCGTGATCGTGAAAGCGGTAATTATCTGCCGACATGCCAAGGCTTTTATGCCATTCTATTCTTTTTTCTTTCCAATATTCAAACCATTTAAGCTCATCACCTGGACGAACAAAAAATTGCAATTCCATTTGCTCAAACTCACGCATACGGAAGATAAACTGACGAGCAACAATCTCATTTCTAAAAGCTTTACCTATTTGGGCTATTCCAAAAGGAATTTTCATCCTACCAGTTTTTTGCACATTTAGGTAATTTACAAAAATACCTTGAGCAGTCTCTGGACGTAAATATATTTCGTTAGAATCATCAGTTACCGAACCAATTTGAGTGCTGAACATAAGGTTGAATTGTCTTACATCAGTCCAGTTGGTAGAGCCAGACATTGGGCAAGCAATGCCTAAATCCTCGATCAGAGTTTTTATTTTCCCAAGCTCTTCAGTTTCCATTGAGCTATATAATGTTTTGCTAATTTCATCAATCTTGGCCTGGCGCTCTTTTATTCTACCATTGGTAGTGCGGAATTCTTCTTCATTAAAAGCATCACCAAAGCGCTTTTTAGCTTTCTCAACATCTTTATTGATTTTGCCTTCTATCTTGGCCATAAAATCCTCAACAAGAACATCGGCACGGTAGCGCTTCTTACTGTCCTTATTGTCAATCATAGGGTCGTTAAATGCTCCTAAATGACCCGAAGCCTTCCATACTGTTGGATGCATAAATATTGCAGTATCGATGCCCACAATATTCTCGTTCATCTGAACCATTGCTTTCCACCAATATTCCTTAATATTTTTCTTAAGTTCTACACCATTTTGGGCATAATCATAAACAGCACTAAGTCCGTCGTATATCTCACTTGATTGAAAAACAAAGCCATACTCTTTAGCATGAGCAATTATTTTCTTGAATTTATCGTCATTATTTTTCATAGGGGCAAAAATAAGAAAAAAGACCGTTGCAATTGAGAGCGTTTTAATAGTAAAATTGCTCCTTGCAAAGGTCTTCTTTATTAATATTATATTTATAAATCAGGAATACTATTCAGCTTCCTATTTTTTAACTTTAAAAACCACCGCTTCCGATAATCTTGATTTTGGATTTATTTCTGAAGCCATTATCTTTCCTTTGTATTTAGTAGTAATCTGATCTTCCTCTACACCCATTGAAATAAGCATATCATTAACCATTTTGGTTTTTTCTTGACCAACAAACTCAGTTTCGTTATGATTACTAATTTTGGAAAAATACACCTCAACATCCATTTTCATTTCAGGATTCTTAATAAGAATAACTGCTACTTTAGAAAGGTCAGATAAACTTATACCACTAAGTCGCTCAGTTTCTATATCATAATCTATATTCAGAGAAACATATTTGTCTTTCTCCATAAGTTGATCATAAATAGTTTTAGGATTTTGTGCAACAACAAAGGTCTTAAAATTAATAGGAGGCACTGCATTATAATCCAGACACACACCAGTAGGATTTATTGTTTCATCTTTATAAACTATCATTTCTCTTTCATTAAGATATACTTTCATTAGCCCATTATCAAAACTAAGAGATACTCTATACCAATTTCCCATAGCACTTTCGCTATCCACTAGGCTAGGATATTTAGCTACAGAATCCTTATATTTTATTGAGGTTGTAGTAATAATAATAGGATCAATAAGCCCGTTGGCATCTTGAGTTATTTTATCGTAAAGGTATAAGTTAATCGGTTTTGAATAAGGATTTAACTGCATAAGAAAATCAAATTCAACAGTAAAACTATTTGATAAATAATCCTTGGCATTGGACTCTATTTTAGGGCTAATAATACCTGGGCCTGCAGCAGCAATTACTTTACCAATACCATAATCAGATATTTCTACTTGGCCTTTATTATCAGAACCAATATTCCAGTGAACAGGCTGTTTATGTTTCTTCTCATAATTAAAAGGACGGTCGTAATAGCTAATCTCTTCTCCTGTAACAAATCTTAGGTTTTGCCACATTATATCCGAAGAGTTTACATACCTTTTATCAATCTCTAATTCTACAAAGCCAAATTTTTCATCTTCCCAAGCTTCGAGGTCGGCAAAAGCTGTATCAAGTTCCAAACTAGCTTTATTCATTGCTTTATCTGCTTGCTTCTCTACATGCTCTTCACTTTTTTCAGTAACAGTTTTCTTAGTTTTATCAGTCACAAACTTTTTTAAACTTCCAAATTGTGAAAATGAATTTATGGAAAATAGAAGCAATAATAGTAAAGTAGTTAATCTCATAGTTTTGTGTTTTTGGTGAGCTTATTATTAATAATTATTTTTATATACAACAAAGCTACAAAAAATAATTAGTATTTAATTCTAGAAATATAATTATTTTTTATCAGCCCCGAATAACTGTAAAAACCAAAGTTTACAAAGTTCATCTTTTTTGATATTTCAATCTTATTATTAATTTGATGAACCTTATAATGTCCTCTATCTACCCATGCTCTAAGTACAATATTAGTTTTGCGCTTGTCTACTTCACTAATGCTTTGTAGAACCTTCGTAAAACTCTTATCAGAGGTATTATAAGCCATTACATATACTTTATCAATATAGTTTTGATTGAGCCATGTTTTCCAATTTTGTGAAAACATATCAATTGCTTTTCTTTGATTGCCAAACACAGCAGCCGAAACTTGAATGTTTGTATCAATTTCTTTAAGCATTCTAAAACTCTTCTGTACAAAACTATTTATTTGCATTTGCTTCCATGCTGCAAAATTATTGGTATCAGAATTTTTAAAATTCTGAATGGCAATAGGATTAAATCCGTAAAGTGAATCGGGATATCTTATATAATCAAGCTGTATGCCGTCAATATTATAATTAATTGCTATATCTCTTAATATATCTAAGGTATAATTCTGAACATCAGAAATCCCTGGATCAAGAAAGGCTCCTTCATGAGAATTATATGCCATCACTACTCCTGACTGGTCATAAGTAAGCCATTCTTTGTGGGTATTATATATATGAGTTTCTGAAATTTTGCTTAAATCGTGTGGTGTAACTACAAAAATAGGAACCCAGGCATGGATTTCAATGTTTTTTTCCTTGGCCTTTACTATGGCATACCGTAATGGGTCAAAAGTAGGATCCTTCAATATATAACAGCGCAATTCGTTATTCTGATAAGTAGAATCAATTCTGTTGGGAATATACATAGCATCAGCGCGATACCTTACTTGCAAGAATACTTTATTGAAATTATTTATCGAAGCATCATTGATTATATTATCAATTTTTGCAGCAGTGTTGCTACTCCAAATAGTAGCCCACATTGCCCTATCTTGACCATTCGATATAATAGTAATGGATAATAAAAATACGGATATTAAGAATAATTTCAATTTAGTTTTATTATAAAGTTTATTTATTATAATCGCTGCAAATATATACAAATTAAGACCATTGTAAAATCACTCATTTTGTATTAATATTTCCCTTCCCTTATTTTGTGAATACCTAATTTCGTATAAAAGCGAAAGGACAAACGGGGAGTTTGTCCTTTCTAATACTAAAATCACAGATTATTATTGACCGCGGGGGAAAAAGTGTGAGCGACCAATAAAATGACAAGCCGAAGCTTGCCTTATTCACTAATTAACTAACACTGCAAAAGTAATCATTTTTATGGTACAGCCGTATTATAAAGCCATAATAAAACATTAAATACTGTTAATATTTATGGCATAAAAAAAGTCTTTTAAAGTATATTTAAAAGACTAATTATTCTGTTTTAAGAAGTACTATTCTGCAATAACTTCTTTAACTTCTTTTTCAGGAGCAGCAGCAGCTTCATTAGCCTCAGTAGCTTCTACTGGAGCTTCACCAACTACTTCTTCACCAACTACTTCTACATTAGCATCTGCGGCTGTAGCTTCATCTGTATTCTCCTCAGTTGTTGTTACTTCTGTAGTAGCATCATCAGTTGTTGTTACTTCTGTAGTAGCTTCTTCTGTAATAACTTCTTCTTTTGGAGCATTATTACAAGCTGTAAATGCAACTACAGCAAATAGCATTAATGCAATTTTCATTAGGTTTTTCATGATAGTAATGTTTAAATATTTAAATTTGTTGTTAACTCTCGGCAAATATGATAATTATTATTCTGAAATGCAAAAAAATGTTAAAATATATTTTATAGTTAGTAACATACTGTTTTTCAAACATTAATGACATAGTAGAGACCTATTTATACAAAAAATAATTATGAGATTAGATAATAATACCAACAATATATTTTTAAAAAAGACTAAAGGCTTAGCTTCTCAGTTAAAAATGGCGCCAGAAATGCGCAAAAGTGACATTAAAGACTATAAGAATACAGAGAATATTATACAAAGTGCTGTTTTAATTCTTCTATATAAGAAAAAAGGAGAGCTTTATCTATTATTAACAAAAAGATCGGGCAAATTGCTAAAACATAAGGGGCAAATATCTTTTCCTAGCGGCAAAAAAGATATTAGCGATATCAACCTAAGGCAAACCGCTATCCGCGAGGCTGAAGAGGAAATAGGGTTATCGGAAAATATTAATATAATTGGAGAATTGACACCTTTGCTAATTCCTGTAACCAATTTTTGTGTGCATCAGTTTGTAGCTTATATTCAACAACTGCCACAATTAAAAATTAATACTAATGAGGTGGATTATATTTTAGAAATCGCAATTTCGGATCTGCAAAATTCAGATAATATTAAGTACAAAAATTTTGGAACATCAACCTCAGGGAGGTATGTAAAAGCACCATATTTCAATATTGATGGAAACGAAATATGGGGAGCCACTGCAATGATGATTAGCGAGCTACTAGATGCTTTAAAAGATGGTAAATCCTAAATTTATTTATTGACTTAAGTATTCAATAGCCAGGGCAAACGCACCTTAAATAACGCATTTATATAACAAATATCATTAACGTAGATTTAAAAGCTATCAAGTGCTTGCTACACTTCAAAAAAACAATTCTAAAAAAGTCATCGAATTATATATACAGCTGTATATTACGATAGTAAAAGATACATATTGGTTTGGTAACAATTTATATGCGTCTGCCCTGATTCAATAGACTGTAAACTAAAATTACACCTCTCTCTTTATAAGTTTTTTAAGGAATGAGTAAAAGGCTGCCTTTTCCTCCTCTGGTCTATCTACATTTTGCAATAGGTCAAAACTCTCATCATAAAGCTTAGTAATAATATTTTCAGTTTCAGTTCTTATGTTCAATTCATTATAAATACCAAGAACTTCTTTTACCTTTTTACTACTATCATTGATATTAAAAGCCTCATTAAGCATAATAGTTTTTTGTGCATCTGCTAATTCATAAGCTCTTAAATAAAGGTAGGTTTTTTTATTGGTAACAATATCGTTGCCAATTGGTTTACCAAATACTACCTGATCGCCAAAGGCATCTAAATAATCATCACGAAGTTGAAAAGCTAAACCTATAAGAATTCCAAAATCATAAATACGCTGTTGCTCTTCTTTTGATGCATTTGCAGAAATCGCTCCAATTTTTAATGCCGCAGCAATAAGCACAGCAGTTTTTAATCGTATCATTTCCATATAATTATCAATGGTAGTGATTTTCTGTGTTTCAAAATTCATATCATACTGCTGTCCCTCACATACTTCGCGAGCAGTAGCATTGAATACTTTTAATGTATCTACTAGGTATTCTGCTTTAGTATTAGTTACATATTCGTATGCCACAACAAACATTGTATCTCCAGAGAGTATTGCGGTATTCAAATCCCATTTTTTATAAACAGAAGGCATTCCTCTTCGCAAAGGTGATTTATCCATAATATCATCGTGAAGCAGAGTGAAATTATGAAAAATTTCTAATCCAATGGCTGCATTTGTTACCTCCTCAATTTTACCACCATATAGCGAGCACGCCATAAAACTTAATAAAGGGCGCAGTCGTTTTCCTCCTTGCGAAAGAGAGTACTGTATTGGCTCATATAGTTCTTGAGGCTCACTCATATAGTTTAGAGTGTCGAATAAATCTGATATTTTTTGTTGTAATTCTTCTGTTGTGTGCATTCTGTATGGATTTTGAAACGCAAATATAGTGTTTTAAGGTTTTTAATAATAGAATTTATTAGTTTTTATTTATCTCTGTAATTTTATACAGGAACCTCTATTATTACTGTTGTAGTTTGTAGGCTTGACGAACTGTCAAAAACCATACTACCATTAATAAGGTGAACTCTATTCGCAATATTCGCAAGGCCAAGGCCCTTTTTCTTATATGCATCCTTATAATTAAATCCAATACCATTATCTTCATACATAATAGTAACCTTATCGTTTTCACTAATAAAAAATTGTACAGAAACATTAGTTGCTTTACTATGTTTGGCCGCATTATTAATAAGTTCTTGAATAATTCTATAAATATGTATTATTTTCTCTTGATCATTAAATCCCACCCAATTATAGAAATTCGATTTTACAATAAACCCTGGCTTCGAAAATAATGAACATAGGTCCGATATCTCATCTACAAATTTGTCGCATTTAAGCTGCGGAGAAGCTAAACCATGACTAATATTTCTAATATGAATAATTGTATTATCAATAATATTATTTAGCACTTTATCTTCTTGTTGCATATTCAGTTTAATGGCAGAAATATCAGCTCCTACTAAATCATGAAGCTCCCTACCTATTCTGTTTCTCTCTTCTTCCTGACTTTTGACTACTGTATTTATTATTTCCGATTGATGAGTTTTTTGCTTTACTAATAATTGAGACCGCTGATCATACATTGATAGGGTTTCTTTTCCTATCATTATCATAAACATTGTAACTTCAAAAAGAGATCCATAAATAAAGGTATTATATATATGAAAACTAGGCTTCAAAAGCCCAAAATTAGGAAGAATTACATACACAAATAAGGCTAATACATATCCACTATAACCTATAAAAACAAATGATGCATTCTTTTCTTTTGCTCTAAATGCTACATAAACAAAATACAGCTGAAGAAACAACATAAATGGAGCATAATAATTATATAAGTATGTAGTAATTAGCAGAAATTTATTAGTCAGAAAATATGGAAATAAACAGCCAAACCAGAAAAAAGCTACTACTCCCAATATTGAGTACATTACCTTCCACAATATTGGTCGGAGCTTTGCAATAGGTGTAAGTTGGTTAATCAATAAAGGAAAGAATACAAATGCTAATAGTATACCTGTTTGCTTTAGGTTTGCAGTTATATTATAAGGAATGCGTTCAAAAAACAACGTTATTTCTCCCATTTCTGACAAAAAGAATACTCCCATTCCTGCATTTAGGAAAAAATAGTAAAGGAACATTCTTAGTTTTGTTATCGTAAAAAGAAAAAGCGAAATAAAGAGTGTAAAATAAAAAACACCCTTCCAGAAATAGATAAATTTCTCATCCTTTCGCTGACCACTAATTAATTCCTTCTTTGTTATTAGCACAGAGTTTGTACGAAGAGACAGATTGAAATGTTTGAAGTAAATATAAACATCTGTTTGACCAGGCTTAAGATTTAATACAATTGGGTAACCAATAGTCTCTACAGGCTTATCTTTTCTTTTATACAACATCCCCATTGATGCAATATGATTTATTTCATCATTATGTTTACTGTATGCAATTATTGTATTAATTACTGCATAGGGGATATAAATAATTTGTTCAACAGTCGCATTATAGGGATTATTTAAGCTATACCGCTTCCAATATATTTTGTCGTGATTAATACCTTTTGCTGCTGTTGGAGTATGTACGAACTCATTCTTTAATACGGTGTATATATTTGAACTAGTATCGTATGTAGAGTATGAGTACGTATATTCATCTAAATCTAATGGTGTTGTAATTTTACTAATATCAATAATGAAATCATCATCAATTGCAAAAGCAAAATTAATTGAAAGCAAAAAAACAAATAAGATTAATAACCTAGAGATCATAGAGTATAGTTAGTAGATAATATAAGCCAAAGATAAAAATAAAATCAACATTTTATAACTAATTTATTTAAAAGATAGAATTGTAAGTTCAATTAGTAAATGCAACTTTCAGGCAGCAAGTTTATAAAATAGGTGCAATAGTTTCCTCAATTTTATAAATTTTATCATTTCTTCTAACAAGGTCAGTAGTTTTCATTGAAAAGAGATCACCTTTTACAACTTTTTGTACTGGCTTTAGGTCTAGTCTCAATTCATCAATTACACCTTCATAAACTCCTGTGGTTTCGCCTTGAATATAAAACTTATCGCCAATTTCAAGTTCATGAGATTCAAGCTTAAGCTCTGCAACTCCAAGTTTTGAGAAATAGTTTGTTACCTTGCCAACATACTTCTTCTTTTGTGTGGCTTGCGAACCATATACTTTTGTCCACTCGCCAGTTTTGCGACCCAGGTAATAACCATCCCAAAAACCACGATTATATACACTTGCCAATTTCTTATTCCACTTAGCAATATTATCTTTTGTAAATTCACCAGCAAAATATGCATTTACAGCTTCACGGTATACTTGTGTTACAGTTTTTACATATTCAGGATTTCTACCTCTACCTTCAACCTTTAAAACACGAACTCCCGCATAAAGCATCTTATCCACAAAATCTACAGTCTTAAGATCTTCAGGTGACATAATATACTCTTGGTCAATCTCAAATTTTATATCACTCTCCTTATCTTTTACCTCGTATTTGCGTCGGCAAGGTTGTAGGCATGCTCCTCGGTTTGCCGATGAGTTCATTTGATCAAGACTCATATAACATTTGCCCGAAACAGCCATGCATAAAGCACCATGAACAAATATTTCTATTTCGATAAGCTTACCGCTAGGACCTTTTATTTGCTCGCGTTCTATTGTGTCAGTAATTTCTTTTACTTGTGTAAGATTAAGCTCACGAGCAGTAACCATTACATCAGCAAAATGAGCGTAGAATTTTACCGCTTCAATATTTGTAACATTACTCTGAGTAGAAATATGAACCTCCACACCTTGCGACTGTGCATACTGAATTACCGAAACATCAGATGCAATTATGGCAGTAACATTATACTCCTTAGCAGCATTTACAATACGACGCATAGTATCTAACTCTTGGTCGTAAATAATTGTGTTTAGAGTAATATAGGTGCGAACATTGGAAGCATTTGCTATTTCTACTATGTTCTTTAAATCTTCAATAGTGAAATTCTTTGATGATTTTGATCGCATATTCAAATTCTCTATTCCAAAATAAACAGAATTTGCTCCTCCTTGTATTGCCGCTGCAAGCATCTCATAAGAGCCTACTGGCGACATTATTTCTATATCCTTTGCTGTTGCTGCCATAATAACTAATGTAAAAATTAAGGGCGCGAAAATAGTACTATTTATATTAGAAATTTGCAATTATGCTATTTATTAGTCAATATTACTGATTTCATATTCTCACCATCCCTACGGAAGAAAACACACTAGCCACAGTGCTGATCTAAAAATAATGCTATTAGCATACTCTCCTTAAATTGAATTGGTGAGTTGGCCTTCATTATAGCTTATTAACTACCGAGGAATCTAACATTTAGTCATATATATCATCTTATTTTACGAGCTAGCTTATTATCTTTGTTTTTCAAGTAGAAATGTATTTAAATCAAAGATATTATGAAATTGGAACACAAAATTTACAACTCTTTAAAGCAATATGGAATTAATAATACTGTTGTAGTATTTCACAACCCATCATACGAGCAATTACGAGCTGACGAACTTGATTCAAAGCTCGAAGGTTTTGAAAAAGGCTATATGACAGAGCTTGATGCAGTGAATGTTATGACAGGAGTATTTACCGGGCGCTCTCCAAAAGACAAGTACATTATTAAGGATGATGTTACTGAGGATACAATCTGGTGGAATAATTCTCAATCGCCTAATGATAACAAACCACTTCCAATAGAAGTATAGAACGACCTTGAGAAAACAACCACTGCACAATTAAGTGGCAAAAAGCTATATATTATTGATGGATATGCTGGTGCAAACGAAAATTCTCGTATTAAAGTACGTTTTATTATGGAAGTTGCTTGGCAGGCACATTTTGTAAAAAATATGTTTATTCGCCCAACAGCAAAAGAACTTGAGAATTTTGGTGAGCCTGATTTTGTAATACTTAATGCATCAAAAACTACTAATCCTAATTGGGAAAAACATGGAATGAACTCTGATGTTTATACAGTATTTAATCTTAGCAAAAAGATGCAACTTATTGGTGGTAGCTGGTATGGTGGTGAAATGAAGAAAGGAATGTTTGCTATGATGAATTATTATCTTCCACTTAAAGGCATGGCAGCAATGCATTGCTCTGCAAATAAAGCAGACAATGGTGAAGTGGCTATTTTCTTTGGTCTTTCGGGAACTGGCAAAACAACTCTATCCACCGATCCTAAACGACAGTTGATTGGCGATGATGAGCACGGCTGGGACGATGAAGGATTCTTTAATTTTGAAGGAGGATGCTATGCCAAAACCATTGATTTGGATAAAAAAGCTGAGCCTGAAATTTTTGCAGCAATACGTAAAGATGCACTTCTTGAAAATGTAACCGTTGATGCCAATGGTAAGATTGATTTTACCGACGATAGCACAACTAAAAATACTCGTGTTTCGTATCCAATTTACCATATCGATAATATAGTAAAACCTATCTCAAAAGCTGGTCATGCAACAAAAGTTATTTTCTTAACCGCTGATGCTTTTGGCGTAATGCCGCCAGTGTCTAAACTTACTGCTGAGCAAACTAAATATCACTTCTTATCGGGTTTTACTGCTAAATTAGCTGGTACAGAGCGAGGAGTAACACAGCCTCAACCAACATTCTCGGCTTGTTTTGGAGAAGCGTTTTTATCATTGCATCCTACAAAGTATGCTGCCGAATTGGTAAAGAAAATGGAAAAACATAATGCCAAAGCTTACCTTGTAAATACAGGTTGGAATGGCTCAGGAAAAAGAATTTCCATAAAAGATACAAGAGGTATTATCGATGCTATCCTTAATGGCGATATTGAAAAAGCCGAAACTACTAAAACCGCTATTTTTAATTTGGAAATCCCTAAAGAACTTCCAGGTGTAGAAACTAAAATTTTGGACACAGCAAATACTTATGCTACTTACGAAGAGTGGGAAACTAAAGCTAAGT
>JAOZSY010000271.1 GCA_029939445.1 Bacteroidales bacterium | reverse complement strand
ATGATTTATACGACATTATCTCCACTCCTACTATATACTTATTGGATGACAAGAAAAGAATATTAGCAAAACGGCTTTCTTGGAAACAAAATAGCCAGTATATAATTAGAAAATACGAAGCTAGTCAGAAAAAGAAATAAAGCAATAATAATTAATTATACAGATTAATAGAGCTATTGAAAATTCAATAGCTCTATTTTTTAATACTAAAATTAATTAATACACCTTTAGCGGATTTTATTTATTGTAATATGAACAGTTTAATTATTAAAACCTACACACTCAACTTGAATCCTTAACTTGAAATACAAGAGAAATATTTCATTTTAATAATCATCAGATTTGAATCATAATTTGTATAATATGAGTGAAATTGATAAAATACTAGGCAAAAAAATAGCTATCAATTAATAATTGATAGCTATTTCAAAAATATACATTTTGATTATTCTACTATTGGCTTTAAGTAATAATAAGGCCAATTAATGTAAAGACTTTTAGTATAAACATCTTGCCATTTTTTATGACCTGATTTCTCAAATGCACCAATATTACTTTTAGTATCTGTAAGCAAAGTATTTAACTTACGACGAGTATCTAATGTCATTTCATGAATATTACATGCAATTAATGTAGGTACTGCTAAAGTATGAACATCTTTCTTCAGCCAAGCATAAGTTCCTTTTTTAATAACCTTAGTTGTATATACTTCTTCTAATCCATTGGTAGAGATATTTACCAACTGAAGTTTAGAATCTTTACTAATCTCAGATAAAGACTTAACTGGAGCTCCACCAACATAAAAATATGCGTCAATTTCGCCAGCATTAAGAGCTGCAAGAGCATCATTAGAACTAATCTCTACATCTTCCCATTCTATTTGAGACATGCGTTTAATAGTAGCTGCAGTTACAAAAGTACCTTGCTCAGGTGTTCCTACAGCAACTTTTTTACCTTTCAGGTCCTCAATATTTATTATTTTAGAACCCTTTGTAGTAATTATATGTACTTCCTCATCAAGAAATAATGGAAATAATACACGTAAATTCTTTCTTAATTCAGGACTATTTTCTTCATTATGTAATAATACATCATACTGAATAAATGCCACAAAAATATCATTATTATTATCTACCAATTGATTGAAATTATCAACACTTCCATTGGAGTTAAGCACGACCATTTCTTGACTTGACACTTTCATCATATCTTTAGATAATGCTTCATATGTGCCATTTTCGAGACCACTTAGTAACTTAAGCTGTGCCTGGCTTGTAATACTACTACCTAGTATTAATACTGATAGTAAAAAGAATAGTTTAAAATTTTTCATAATTTAAGGTTTTGATAATTATTTAATTAATAGTCAAAAATAACTAGTTTTTAATCTTTTATGTATAATTTAATAATAATATTAGCTAATCAGACCGCCGATACTATTCGACTCAATTAGAATACAATAATACAAAAAATAATAATCTATTTTGTAAAAATATCCAAATACTAACTTATTTCAATTTATAGCTCTCTATTAGTTCTAAAGTATCAGGATTATACACCTCAATTAGAATACTATCGCCATCAATATTGAATATTACTAAAGCATATTGCGACGAAAATTTATCTAAATCATTAGACCAAGGCAATTGTTCTTGAGCATAATAAGGTGCACCTGCAGCTCCATTTACAATTTGCACAAATTCTCTTTTAAACTTTATTTTTTCACCTTTCCAATTATCAGGATATATTTTAGAGTCATTATCAATATGCAATCGAGTATAGTTATGCTCATCACCAGTTAGCAATACTCTAAA
Source organism: Bacteroidales bacterium (assembly GCA_029939445.1). GTDB lineage: Bacteria > Bacteroidota > Bacteroidia > Bacteroidales > UBA1556 > UBA6267. The sequence goes on along the minus strand of JAOZSY010000271.1, from coordinate 1,662 downwards.
TTTTGTACTTTTATTTACTAATATATCTAGGAATTCATCTCTTCTTTCTATAATTCCTTTTTCTACAGCTTTACCTGCTATATATGGTCTAATATCGTTATTACCTCCATACCACATATCATTTTTGGCATGGCCACCATTAGGAAATGCAGGTGTATGAATAGTAACAAATACATGGCTTATATTTTTATCGTTCTCATAATTAGAAATCTGTTTTTCTAACCAATCTAATTGATTATCCATAATATACCCATGCACATTCCCTCCAATCTGCTCAATTACACGATGATTTGGAGTATATAGGTAATTTGAATTTAGAACTATCATAGCAGTATTTCCATAAGTATAAGAATATAAGTTCTTATCATAAGATGGAAAATCTATTTTATCGGGATTAGGATCACAATTTGAGCCATCTTCAGTAATATTACCATTGGAAGAATTCTCAAAATAATCAGCAAAAATAGCCTCAGCAGAATTAGTTTCAAAAGGAAAATTATCAACGGCGATATAATCTTTAGGATCTCCGAAGAGTTTTAAATAAGCCTCATGATTTCCCATTCCAACATTCATTGGTATGCTATGCATATAAGGCGTCATTGTGCGTAGCCAGTTAGTATACTCTAGCCTTATTCCCTGATTATCGATACTATAACCATCAATCATATCACCAGTAAACTGTAAGAAATCTACTTCCTTGAATGTCACAAGTGCAGCCATCTTACGCATAATATATGCATTATGTCCTCCTAAATTACTCTCACCAAGCTGGGCACCACCCCTACTATCACTAGCAAAAGCAAAGCTAAACTTAGCATCTGAATTATTCTTTGGAGCAGTTTTTATTTTAGATTTAAAATAGTCATCCTTAAAAGCTACAACATAAGGATATTCCTTTGCAGCATCAAGATTAGAAATTCTAAATATATGTTTCTTTGCTTTTGAGCTTTTATATGTACTACCATTAATACTCAAACTTGCTTCATCATTTCTATTAGTCCAAAGAGTAATAATAAGTGAATTTGGCGTTAGTGCGGTTATAAAAGGGCCTGCAGTAATACTCGTTTCTATAGAAAATAATCCTTCTTTCACACTAAAAGCTACATTCTTATTGGTAATAATATTATTTTCCTTATCAAGTACACGGTATCGAATTCTACTTTTGCCTTTCTTCTCCCAATTTGCCATATCATATACTCCCGATAAATTCTTGGCAATATTTATAAAAGCCATTCCATCCTCAATAATTATATGTTTCTTAAAGAAAACTGCATTAGCGTATTCCATTGGCTCATCAGGATATAAACCATAAATAACTGTTCCTTCAAACTTTTTCTTAAATTCTAATAGAATACCTCCTTCAACACCTTTCTCAATATCCTCAAAATCAGATAATCTCCATTTGGATTTTTTATCCACAACATTATTCTTCTCACCTTTATTATCAGTAAAATAAATACCATCATCAGTAGCTTCAATATTAGAATATACTGCTGGGATTTCAATATTTTGGGATATACTTATAAATGGAAAAAGCAATAAAGCAGATACTGCCAATAATTTAAAAACTGTATAATTATTCATAGAAATTTGATGTTTTGATTATCCATTAAAATCGAGAAAAATATTATCAAATCTTTTATCCTAAAATAAACATAAAAG
>JAOZSY010000069.1:6706-11886 GCA_029939445.1 Bacteroidales bacterium | reverse complement strand
GCTCCCTTCACCCTTCACCCTTTTCCCTTCTCCCTTCATCCTTCTCCCTTCTCCCTTCTCCCTTCTCCCTTCTCCCTTCATCCTTCACCTTTGATTATTCACCTTTAATTCTCCCCTTTCGCACCGCAATTTTCATTACTTTTGCACATCAAAATTTTAGAGAAATATAGAATGGAAGAAAGCAATAGCAAATCGCTGAATTTTATAGAACAAATAATTGATAATGACCTTAAAGAAGGCAAAAATGAAAACCGTATACACACTCGTTTTCCTCCTGAGCCAAATGGTTATTTACATATTGGACACGCAAAAAGTATCTGTCTAAACTTTGGTTTGGGAGAGCAATACAAAGGCAAAACTAATCTTCGATTTGATGATACCAATCCTAGTAAAGAAGATGATGAGTACGTAAATAGCATTATCGAAGACATAAAATGGCTTGGTTTCAATTGGGAAGGAGATATTCATTATACATCAGATTATTTTGACCAGCTTTATACATGGGCTTGCGACTTCATTAAAAAGGGATTGGCTTATGTGGATGAGCAATCATCGGAGCAAATGCGTGAGCAGAGAGGCACACCTCAAGTTCCTGCTACACCAAGTCCTTTTCGCAATAGAACAATCGAAGAAAACCTTGAGCTATTCTCTAAAATGAAGAATGGCGAATTTGAAGATGGCAGCATGGTTTTACGTGCCAAAATTGACCTTTCATCGCCAAATATGCAGATGCGCGACCCTGTGATGTATCGTATTATGCGAGCTCACCACCACCGTACCGGAAATGATTGGAGCATCTACCCAATGTATGATTTTGCTCACGGACAAAGCGACTATATAGAAAACATTACTCATTCTATTTGCACTTTGGAATTTGAAAACCACCGTCCACTATACAATTGGTATTTAGATCAAATTGCTGGAGATGTTGACAGAACAAAGCAGATAGAATTTGCTCGACTAAACATCAACTATACCGTTATGAGCAAGAGAAAGCTTATGCAATTGGTTGACGAAAATATAGTAAATGGATGGGACGATCCTCGAATGCCTACAATATCTGGATTACGACGCAGAGGATTTACTCCTGAGTCAATCCGCAATTTTGCAGACAGAATAGGCGTTGCAAAACGTGATAATATAATTGAATACAGCTTATTGGAATTCATGGTGAGGGAACACCTCAACAAAATTACTGACCGAGTAATGGCTGTTATTGATCCAATAAAACTTACTATTACAAATTTTGATGAAGATAAATTTGAAGATTGTGAGCTTGTAAATAATCCCGAAGATGAAAATAGTGGCAAAAGAAATATTCCTTTTGGCAGAAATCTTTTTATCGAACGCAGCGACTTTATGGTTGATGCTCCTAAGAAATTTTTCCGACTTGCTCCAGGCAGAGAGGTAAGGTTGAAAGGTGCTTTCATTATTAAATGTGAAGATTATATTACTAATTCAGAAGGTAATGTTACAGAGATTCTATGCACTTACGATCCTGAGACTAAAAGTGGAAGCGGTATTTCTAGAAAAGTAAAAGGCGTATTACATTGGGTAAGTGCCGAGAAAGCTATCGATGCTGAAATTCGTCTTTATGATAGACTTTTTAATGACGAAGATCCACTAGGCCATGAGGATATAGATTTTAAGGAATTTATAAATCCTAACTCATTACAAATTATTAAAAATTGTAAGTTAGAGCCAAGTTTGGCTGATGCCAAGATTGAAGATAAATTCCAATTTCAGCGTACGGGATATTTTACTGTGGATAAAGACAGTAAGCCTGGCAAAATGGTTTTTAATCGTACTGTTGCACTTCGCGATTCATGGGCAAAAAATAAGAAGAGATAATAACCCTCATTTACTTTGCCTTATATAACGAATAAAAGAAATTACAATGTCGATAAGCATAAAAAACTTAAGCAAATTTTACGGAAAGCAGAAAGCATTGAATGATGTTAGCTTGGAGATAAAGAGCGGTGAAATTGTTGGCCTTTTAGGACCCAATGGAGCAGGAAAATCTACCTTAATGAAAATCATCAGTTGCTATATTCCACAATCGGAAGGAAGCGTGGAAGTGATGGGGCATAACGTATTAGAGAACCCTATTGCCGTAAAAAGTAAAATTGGATATCTGCCAGAAAGCAATGCTCTTTACCACGAAATGTATGTAAAAGAATACCTAAATTTTGTGGCAGGAGTTTTCAAAATTAAGAATAAGAAAGAGCGTATTGCAGAAATGATTGAGCTTACTGGCCTACAGAAAGAACAGCATAAGAAAATAGGCGCTTTATCAAAGGGATATAAGCAGCGAGTGGGCATTGCTCAGGCTTTTATTCATAATCCTGATGTGTTAATTCTTGATGAGCCAATTAGTGGTTTAGACCCTAATCAGCTTATTGAAATCAGAAATCTTATTAAGAAAATTGGTGAAACAAAAACCATTCTTTTTTCATCACATATTATGCAAGAGGTGGAAGCTGTTTGCGATAGAATCATTATTATTAAAGATGGGATTTTAATTGCTGATAGTCCTAAAAATGAAATTCAAAAACTCTGGAAAAACAAAGAAATAATATTTGTTGAATTTAAAGAAGAGATTGATTTAGACCATTTTAGCAATATCAAAGGAATAGAAAGTGTTATTAAAAATAGCAATGGTAAATATAAAATTACTGTTGCATCAAAAGATGATATTCGACCTTTAATATATGACTATGCTAAAGACAACAATCTGACTCTTATTGGGCTACAGAGTGAAGAAATTAGTCTCGAACATATATTTCAAGACCTCACAAAGTAGTTCTATAAATACTGTTCATTTTCCATTAATTTATTCGATATAATAATATCTATAAACTTACGTTAACTTATAATTACCCATACATTTATATGAAACATTTTTACTTTTTACTTATATCATTTATTTTCATCTTTCAGTCTTGCGAAGTAATAAATCCTGATGAGGATATGCCATCTTTCATTAAGATTGACACTATGACTTTTTCTGCAAACACAGGAGAAGGAACTAGTATTGCAGAGATTGCAGATGCATGGGTTTATGTAAATGGTAACCTTGTTGGAGCCTTTGAAATGCCTTTTGAGATTCCTGTTCTTAGTTCAGGAACTAGCAATATTAAAATATCTCCAGGAGTAAAACTTAATGGAATTGCTGGTACAAGATCCATTAACCCTTTCTATACTAGTTACGATAATAATATGAGCCTAAGCATTGGCGAAACTCTCACTATTACTCCTAGCTGTGAATATGCCGATGGAGTAGTATTCCCTTGGAACAATAGAGGCGAAGAGGATTTTGAAGAAGGAGGAATTAGTATCGATTCCATTGGAGATTCATCAACTAGTATCAAGAAATCTAATACTGAAGTGTTTGAAGGTAATTATTCTGGTCATATTGAACTAAACTCAACTCATCAGACTTTTTACGGACAAAGTACAAACGCCTTTGTATTACCTGCGGGAGCTGGTGTAGTGATGGAGATTCACATAAAAAATGATGTTCCTCTTATGTTAGGTATGTTTGCATATCTACCTGGTGGAACAGTTGTTAGCAACGACCATTTGGGAGTAAATGCGGGTTCCGATTGGAAAAAATTATACGTAAACTTTACAGAATTAGTTGGCAATTACCCAACAGCTACAGGATATAGAGTATTCTTTAAATCAAATATTGGTGATAAAACAGAAGCAAATATCTATCTTGATAATATTAAAATAATGCATTTTTAATGAATAGACCTTTACAAACAATAAAGTATATTCTTAACGATTACATATCGGCAGCATTGGCATGGGCAATGTTTTTTATGTATCGAAAAAATGCCTATTCCACAGATTATTCTTCGCTTCGTGAGATAACTTTCGACGATTCTAATTTTATTACAGGATTAGCAATAATTCCTTTGCTTTGGCTAGTTCTATATTTTATAATGGGCAATTATAAATCTGTTTATCGTAAAACTCGCGTAAAAGTAATTGGTAATACATTCCTCAGTTCACTAATTGGTGTAATGTTCTTATTCCTAGCTGTTATTATTGATGATTATGTAAATTCTACTTCCGATTTAATAGTTTATGGAGGAATACTTTTCATACTGCACTTTGGCATTACAGCAATATCTAGAACAATTATTACATCACTAATGGTGAATAAAATCCATAATGGAGTTATTGGTTTTAATACTATTATTATTGGTGGAAATGGTAATGCTACTGCTATTTACAACGATATTATTAACCAAACTATTTCTTCAGGAAATAAGTTTATTGGTTTTGTAAATGTTAATGATGCTGATGAGTATAAATTAGCAAATCACTTACCTAAACTAGGTCACTATCTTCAAACACCACAAATAATAGAAGAGCTAGCAATTGAAGAGGTGATTATAGCAATTGACCCTTCGGAGCACGCTAAAATAAAGAGTATTATTTCTGCCTTAAGAAATACAAGTGTGATTATAAAAGTAATTCCTGATATGTACGATATAGTATTAGGAATGGTGAAAATGACGGCAATTTTTCAAGCACCATTAATACAAATATCGCCAGAAATTATGCCTTATTGGCAAGTAGTTTTAAAGCGAGTTATGGATATTAGCATCTCACTTTTGGCTATAATGTTTCTATCACCTTTATTCATTTTCACTGCAGCTATGGTTTACTTTACTTCCAAAGGACCAATATTTTATCTGCAAGAAAGAATTGGCATTAATGGCAAACCATTTAATATGCTCAAGTTCAGAACAATGTACACCGACGCAGAGAGTGCTGGTCCACAACTAAGTTCTGATGACGACCCAAGGATTACTACTTTTGGCAAGATAATGCGTAAAATTAGATTAGACGAAATACCGCAATTCTTCACGGTAATAAAAGGAGATATGAGCCTTGTGGGTTATCGTCCCGAGCGGCAATTTTTTATAGACCAAATAGTAGAAAAAGCCCCACAATATAATATGCTTTTAAAAATAAAGCCAGGGATAACTTCTTGGGGACAAGTAAAATATGGCTATGCTCAAAATGTTGACGAAATGGTGGATAGACTTAAGTACGACATCCTATATATCGAGAATATGAGTATTTCGGTGGATATAAAAATAATGTTCTATACCATAATTATCGTAATTACTGGTAGGGGAAAGTAATTCTTAATTACGAAT
>JAOZSY010000069.1:0-6606 GCA_029939445.1 Bacteroidales bacterium | reverse complement strand
ACGCTTTCCAGCGCACATTCACTCTGCTTACTTCCGCCTTTGTATAACAGAACAAAAGACTGTTCTCCTTCTTCTAAGTTTTCCTGTAATTCCTTAAGCGATTTTATAGTTATCATAATAGTATCATTTTGTAATTGATGACTTAAAAATTATGCCATTAATTAAAAATGCCATATTGACATTGATTAAGTGTTTTATAAGGAGAATTATATAAATCTGAGAACCTATTTACGCTTTTTGCGTTTTCCCGGCTTCTTTTTTTCAGTATTATTTGCTTCCATCTTTCTCTGAAACGATTTTGATATTTTCACCTTATTGCTTCTTGATGGTGGTGGTTTTGAATATTGTGCTGAAGAGCCTACTAAATCCATAATCCACTCCTTTTTCCCCATCTTAATCAGCTCTTTTTGGATATAGCCCTTATTTTCTTTTTTATACCAAAAGAAGAATCTTCTTTGCTTAAGTTTTTCTTGGGGATCTTTCTCTGTGAATACTGGTTTAAGAGTATAAGGATGTACTCCAGAATAAAAAATAACTGCTGCCACAGTCATCGGAGTAGGATTTAGGTCCTGCACTTGTTCCAACTTAAATCCCAAATCTTTAGTTTTAACTGCAAGGTCAGCCATATCTTCAACATTACTACCTGGGTGCGAGGATATAAAATACGGTACAACTTCTTGATTAAGATTAAATTTCTTTGATTTTTCTTCAAATCTCTTTTTAAAAGTATAAAACAAATCAAAGGAAGGCTTTCGCATTATCTTCAATACCTTATCAGAAGTATGCTCTGGGGCTACTTTTAAGCGTCCACTAACATGTTTCTCGGCAACAAGCTCAATATATTTATCAGCACTTACTTTTTCCTTTGCCGATAAGGATTCGTCCACCAATAAATCGTAACGAATTCCACTTCCTATAAAAGCCTTCTTAATTTTAGGATTAGCATTTACCTTCTCATAAACATCAATCAAAGCTTGATGATTTGTATCAAGATTAGGGCATATTTTAGGGAAAATACAACTTGGACGGTTGCAATCAAAACACTCATCCAAATCAACACCCTTCATATTATACATATTTGCAGATGGGCCTCCTAAGTCGCTTAAATATCCTTTAAACTCGGGATGCTTAGTAAGTTCCTCTACCTCCTTAAGAATAGACTCAGGGCTCCTACTTGCAACAAATTTGCCTTGATGAGCAGAAATAGTGCAAAACGAACACCCGCCAAAACAACCACGATGCATATTCACCGAAAACTTAATCATATCGTAGGCAGCAATTCTACCACGCTTATTATATTTTGGATGAGGCAAACGAGTATAAGGCAAATCAAAGCTCTTATCAATTTGCTCGGAGCTCATTGTGGGGTAAGGAGGCAATACAACTATCGCTCTGCCCTTATGAAACTGTATTAAGGTTTTAGAATTTATTTTATTCGACTCACGCTCAATATGTTTAAAGTTTGCAGCAAATAAAAGTTTATCCTTCAAGCATTTTTCGTGAGAATTGAGCTCAATAAACTCCCTTTCGTTACGAATCTTACTTAATTCCTCACCTTTTGCTATAAATACCGTTTGATTTACATCTCTAATCTCATTTATTGACTCTCCATTTTTCAAACGATTAAGTATATCAATAATTGGCTGCTCTGCCATGCCATAAATAAGCAAATCAGCTTTTGAATCAACAATTATTGAAGGTAAAAGTTTATTTTTCCAATAATCGAAATGAGTTAATCGGCGCAAAGAAGCTTCAATACCTCCAATAACAACAGGAGTATCAGGATATAATTTTTTAAGATTATTGGTATAAACCACAGTGGCATAATCAGGTCTAAAACCAGCTTTTTCGCCAGCAGTATATGCATCATTTGAGCGAAGTCGCTTATTTGAAGTATAATGGTTTACCATGGAATCCATATTCCCTGCCGTTACTGCAAAGAAATACTTTGGTTTACCAAATTTTTTAAAATCACGCAAATCATCCTTCCAATTTGGTTGAGCAACAATAGCTATCTTAAAGCCTGATCGTTCAATTATTCTACCAATTACAGCAGCACCAAAAGAGGGATGGTCAACATAGGAATCTCCTGTAAAAAGCACAACATCCATATCCTCCCAATTTCTCAATTTGGCCTCTTTTACAGTAGTTGGCAACCACGCCTCTATGGGAAAACTTGTCATTGAATATCTTTTATTGTTTTATTCTAAAAAACTATTTTACTAAACCCGTATTATAAGCTTTTCTCAATTCTTTTAGATCTTGAATTTCCGACATTATAGTCTCACCAATATCGGTATCCGAAACGCGCTTACGAGTAGATACTTTCTCGAGATATGTGGCTTCAGAAATCATATCCATACCCTCTTCAATAGCCATGCGCTTAGATCTAAACTTCTGATGTGCAACAATTACAAGACCGTAACTATTATAAATAAGAGTATAGCCAGCCAAGCCAGTTACCGACTGATATGCTTTGGACATACCGCCATCAATAACAATAACCTTTCCTTCGGCCTTTATTGGACTCTCCCCTTTTTTTACTTTCACAGGTACATGTCCATTTACGATATGGCTTTTTTCTGGGTTAAGATCAAAATCCTTCAAAATCATCTTTGTAACCTCAACGCTATCACGATAGTCGAAATATGAATTATTATCTTCTTTATGTAAATCCTTATTATCAATAAAATAACGCTCGAAAGTAGCCATCTTTTTCTTTCCAAAAAGTGGTGAATCAGGGCCGCACCACAGATACCACATAATATCTAAATCAATGGAATTAGTTTTCTGTATCCCATAAAAAGCGCTACGTACACGATTATCAAAGAAGTCTAATAATTTCATTCCTTTATGAGTACTATTACCGAAAGTAACCTCTTTTAGTTCACCATCCTCACCCAAAGGAATAGCACCATGAAATAATAATAACCCATTGTACTTAAGATACATAGAGCCTTTAGTAAATAAAAATCGTATATGCTTTTGAAGTTTCTCACTCTTCAAGAAACCTTTTCTTAAATTATTCATAACCTCCTCTTCAGCTTCAGTAAGCACAAAAGGATTTTGGGGGTCAATAGTAGGGAAATCTGTATCGTTTAAAGGGTATTCTTTTCCATCTTGAAGTAGCACGCCTCTTTCAAAATCAATCCTATCAAGAATTTTCCTGTCATCCATTCCAAAATCTGGATTACGACTTATTATTTGCCCCTCAAGCTTAAATTGGATTATACTTATTGCTTTATGAACAATATTTAATCTATCAATTTGCTTTTTATTAAGATTCTCTTTTCCTGCCTTTATATCAAATTCTTTAGAATATAGGCTATAGGTATCAGAGGCAAATTCGCTCAATGGTCTAAGGTTTATTCCGTAAGAATTCTCTATGGTATGAAGATTTCCATATCGTGCGCTAATACGCAGAACAATGGCAATATAAGCTAGCGAACCTGATGCTGCACCCATCCAAACCATATCATGATTTCCCCATTGTATATCAATCGACTTATGGTCCAGTAGCTCATCCATAACCTTATCGGCAGAAGGGCCTCTGTCAAAAATATCGCCAACAATATGAAGATGATCTATTGCTAAATCATGAATAAAATTACTAATTGTAGCAATAAAATCATCAGCACTATCCAAGTCAATAATAGTTTGGATAATAGCTTTAAAATAAGCTTCCTTATCCATAAGGTTTTCATTAACATTAAGAAGCTCATCAGTAATATACCTAAAATTATTTGGCAATGTTTTTCGCACTTTAGATCTTGAATATTTTGCGGCAAAGCTTCGTGCAATTTCTATAATATATCTGAGGTTCTTATTATACCAATCATCAATATTATTTTCATATTGCTTTACATACTTAATCCTCTCGCGTGGGTAATATATAAGTGCAGCAAGAAATTGACGTTCTTGATACTCCAATCTGTCGGCAAAAATATCGTCAATACGACCACGGATAACACCCGAGCCATTGCTGAGAACATGTTTAAAAGTTTCGTATTCGCCATGAATATCGGAAATAAAATGCTCCGTAGCCTTTGGTAAGTTTAATATCGCCTGCAAGTTTATTATTTCGGTATTAACAGAATTAACAGTCGGAAACTGCTTCGATAATAACTGTAGATACTTAATTCGTTCACTAGTCATATTATTCTTTTAGTCTTGTTCTATTCTAAAATTATATAATTAATTAGTTCGCAAATTTAATGATAAAAAAGCAATTAGAGCATATTATTAAACAAGTGTCATATTGTTGTTTGACAATCTAAAATTTATATATTTGCTATCTCAATTAAAATAAAACCCACTATGAATATAAGAATAGTAAATAAATCCACCAACGACCTTCCTCAGTATGCCACAAAGGCAAGTGCAGGAATTGATTTGCGAGCAAATTTGGTAAATGATGTAATAATGAAACCTATGGAAAGAACAATAATCCCTACTGGTTTGTTTATGGAAATTCCTGTGGGATATGAGGCGCAAGTTCGCCCAAGAAGTGGCTTGGCTATAAAAAAAGGTGTTACTGTTTTGAATACTCCAGGCACTATTGATGCTGATTATAGAGGAGAGATAATGGTGATTCTAATAAACCTTTCCAACGATACGTTTGTTGTAAAACATGGTGAGCGCATTGCTCAAATGGTAATTGCTGCTCATGAGCAAGCAGAATGGAATCTTGTGAAAGACCTTTCAGAAACTGAACGTGGTGCAGGCGGGTTTGGAAGTACTGGGGTTTAATAATAAAAGATGACGACTAAAGGCTTAAGAATAAGGTGAAAAGTTATGGACTGAAAGCACTCTTAACTCTTCACTCTTAATCTCTACTACATCTTACTTCTAATAATCTCATCAATAATTTTCAGCTTTTTGTCGAGCATATTTTGCTCTTTGGCTTCTAGTATTAAGCGAAGATAAGGCTCGGTATTTGACGGGCGAATATTGAACCACCAATCTTCAAACTCCAATCTATAACCATCAAACTCCATAAACTTTATTACATTCTCCGAGCTTTCGAAATAAGATTTTACAGCTTCCATCGCTCCTTGTTTATCTTCAATCTTATAGTTTATTTCTCCAGAATTAGAGTATGCCTTTATCTCAGAAATAAGTTCCGAAACACTTATTCCTTTATCTTTCATTTGTATTACCACATCAAGCAGAATAGACATTGCCATCATTGCCGAATCTGAATGATAAAATTCCTCAAAATAATAGTGCCCTGCCAATTCGCCTCCGTATAATGCTCCAATCTCATCAAGTTTTAGCGAAGCAAAAGCTCTACCAACTTTCCATGTATTAATATCTACCGATCCTAGTTTTTTCAGGTATTCACCAACAGCTTTAGAGCTACGAATATCTTGAAGAACTTTAACCATAGGAGAATCTTTCTTTATAAAATAATGCCCCATGGCAGCAATTAGCAAATCTGGAGAAATAAACTCTCCTTTTTCGTCAATAAACATAACTCTATCAGCATCGCCATCGAAGATAATTCCTATGTCGCTATTATTTTCCAAAACCGCTTTTTTGATATCAACAGTATTTTCAGGAACCAGTGGATTAGCCTCATGATTAGGGAAACTTCCATCAAGAGTATCGAAGATATAATTATGATTATCACCAATTATATTCCTAATAATCAAGCCAGCCATTCCGTTGGAACAATCGATACTTATATTAAGCTCTGCCAATTTGTTGGGAACATATTGCTTCTGAAATTCTATATAATCCTCTGTTTTATCAAAACCAATAATCTTTCCCTGCTTTGCATTCTTCACTATTGGTTTATGCATCATTTTTTCTAGCTCTCCAAGTCCTGTGGCATAACCAACAGGCTTTGCTCCAGTTCTAGAAACCTTAAGACCATTATACTCTTTGCCATTATGCGAAGCCGTAATCATAACCGAAGCATCAAAACCAAACTTAGCAGTAAACCAATAAACCATTGGTGTGGTACAAAGACCTGCGTCATAAACATCGGCTCCAGCATCACAGATACCTTTACACAAATATTCATATACCTCTGGTGAGCTTATACGAACATCTCGCCCAATTAGTACCTTATCAGTTTTTAATAATTCGGGAAGATAAAAGCCGACCTTATACACATCATTCTTATCAAAATCTTGATTGTAAATTCCTCTTATATCGTATGCATGAAAAGCTTTCATATATTTTTATTTTAATATTAAAAATGGGAAGCAAAGTTAGTAAAAAACTAAAAGTAATGAACCTAGGAATTCATGCCTTTTACTTTCTTATGCTCTTTAAACTTATCCATATTTACCAATACCACCCCTAAAATAATTGTTAATGTGGCCATTACTTTTACAAACGAAGGTAGTTGTTCGCCAAGAATTATAGCAATTATATAGGCAAACACTGGTTGCAAATACACATAAAAACTTACTGATGTGGGGCTAATGCGCTTTAGTCCATACATATTCAGCAGGTAGGCAACAAAAGTAAGCATCACTACTATATAGAATATTGAAAACCAGTATTGCGAGAAAACCTCATACCAATTAAATTGAATAAGGGTATTAAAACTCAATGGAATTAGGAATGAACTAGCAATAATATGTAACCAAAACA
>JAOZSY010000270.1 GCA_029939445.1 Bacteroidales bacterium | reverse complement strand
CCCAATAATCGATAAACTGGGATATACTCGCACCTTTCTTTTTACTCAATTCAATTATAACATCAAGCAAACTATATATGAATGGATTTGAAGAATTTTCTAACTTTAGATTTGACACAACATATTCGCATAGTTCATATGCATCCATATTATCCATCAACTCTAAATCAAATGTATAACCAATACTATTTATTTCATTAATAAAATCACTTTTGGAATTTATATTTTCGCTAGGCTCTCCTTTATTGTTCTGATTATAAAAATATCGTAATGCACTATATGAATTAATAGCAAAATTATTGTCAATAATAATATTCATAAAGTTAATAATCACATTAACAGTATTTGAGGAAATTAGAAACAGCGCGTCAGAACTATAAACCTTTATATTATTATCAATAAGTTTGTATGCAAGCTGAGAAAGAAACTTATTCTTACGGGCCAAAATACAAATATCACCAAATTCATAGTTTTGATTTACTGTAAGGTCTTTTATACTATATATAATGCTATTAATAAGGTCTTCGTTCTTATATTCTTCATTTTTATTTTTCGCAACATTAGTTAGTTTAACTACTCCAGAGTTAAACTTCTTATGAGTTTTTTGAATATGATTCTGAAAGAATGACTTTACATAATCATCTTCATTATTAAGTATAAACGAGAATAACTTATTATTAAAATTTACAATATTCTCCTTACTTCTATAGTTTGTATCAAGAATAACCTCCTCATACATTGCTTTTAAAAGCGTTTCTCTTTCTTTAGTTATAACCGATTTATTTTCGCCAATAATATTAGGAAGCGACGCAAATTGCTCTACCTCGCCATCTCGCCAACGATATATTGATTGCTTAGTATCTCCAACCAATAGATTTCGGAAATTAGATGCCAAACTATTATCAATAAGTGGCAACATATTATTCCATTGTATTACTGATGTATCTTGAAACTCATCAATCAAGAAATGATTGAATCGCTGACCAATTCTTTCATATATATAAGGAGCGTGCTGTTCGTTTACAACTTCAGAGATCTTTCGGTTGGCTTCCGATAAATGAATCATATCATTCTCTTCATAATTCATCTCTATTATTTGTTTCATTTGATGAATTAATGCCAATGGTGTTATTCTTTGAAGTATAAGTTTGTTTGCCAAGTATATTGGAATTCCTTCCATATAGAATTTTCTTGCTTCTAAAATTATATCTAATAATTCTCCTTTTGCCGAATCAATGCTTTCTTTCAAACTAATGGATTTTGATTTTGCGTACCAATCATTTCCATTTTCCACAAACTTAAGAAAAGAAGCTGTTTCTAGCTTCGCTATATTTTCGGTCTCTTTTCTATTTTTTAACTTATTAAAATAACTCCAAAGCCAACTACTAGAACAATCTCCTTTGCTTAAACCCTTATTAGAAATGCATTCATGACCTTTTTTACCAAAGCTCTCTATTTTTGCTTCATATTCTCTAGTTTTATTTAATAATAGTGTTCTTATTTCTAAAAAATTCTGTAATGGAATATCTTTCAATAAATCAATATTATTATAATGTTTGGAATCAAAAATAAGTTTCCCTAAATTAGCTAAAGGTTCATCCAAATCAGGGCTTTTTTCATTATCAAGTTGATCGAGAGTAAAAGCTATCATAAAATTGGTAATTTCCTCATTCTTACCAATTAACTCATTAAGCTGACCTATTGCTTCTTCTATTATTATACTACTATCCAACTCTATCTCAAAATTAGCAGATAGTTTTAAGTCATGAGCAAAGCTTCTCACTATTTTCACTACAAAACTATCAATTGTAGAGAATCCAAAATCACCATAATTATGAAGAATATTTGTAAGTAAAACCTTTGCTTTACTTTTAATTTCATGAAAGTTATATCCCGTTTTATTGCTAATAGCTTCTATAATATACAGAATTGACTCATCAGGCTTTTTTGCATCCATTTCCTTTATGGAAATAAGATATTCCACAAGCCTTTCCTTCATCTCAGCAGTTGCTTTTTGTGTAAAAGTAAGTGCTACAATCTGTTTAAATTGCCCAGGTTTTTGCAACGCAATTGCAAGATATTCAATTACTAAAGTACTAGTCTTACCTGACCCCGCTGATGATTTATAAGTTACTAAACTCATTTGATATTAATTTCAAGCTAAGGTATAATAAAAAACCCTAAATATTAGATAATTTACAACTAGTGACAAACAAAACATTAAGCACAACTTTCGAACAAAATAACTCACTATTAAAATTGACTTAAATCAATTAAAGTACTTATTTACTTATTTAATGATTATATTGTTATAAAGTAGGCAAAACTATAAACCTAACATAATAAGCTTATAATCATCAAACAACATGCAAACAATAGCAAAAACAATAAAAAATAAAGTCAAATAAGATGTATAGCCTACATTCCTAAATAAATAATCTAAAAGTATACTGAGTAATATAATGGGCTAAAATTATGTACTTTTACCGCTGCAAATAATTAATAAAATTCACAATACAGTCTTATGTCAAACAGTTTATTTAATATGTCCGAAGCCGCTAGCATAGGTATTCATTCTA
Organism: Bacteroidales bacterium; assembly: GCA_029939445.1. Classification (GTDB taxonomy): domain Bacteria; phylum Bacteroidota; class Bacteroidia; order Bacteroidales; family UBA1556; genus UBA6267. Next base: position 903 of record JAOZSY010000270.1, on the reverse strand, counting down.
TGGTATTTATTGCTAAAAATAAAGACCGTGTAAATGTAAATAAACTTGCTGAAGAGTTTAATTTCTCTAAGCATCATGTTGCAAAAGTAATGCAACGACTAAACAAATTTGGTATGCTAGATAGCAGCAGAGGACCTTCAGGTGGCTTCTTTTTAAAAATGGAACCAAAAGACATAAGTTTATTGGATATTTACGAAGCAATAGAAGGAAAACTACCAAAAATGAATTGCCCAATGGGATACGACCATTGTCCTTTCAAAAAGTGCTTATTGGGCACAATAGTTAACGATATGTCGGAGCAATTTAAAATATATTTAGAAGAAAAATCATTGCAGTATTATCTAGATAATAATTTTTAAAGAAAAAAAGGTGGTTATTAATCATAATCACTTTTTTTTTGAATAATAAATCATGCTCATATTATTATCTCAATGAACTTAATTATATAAAGCGCCATATTTAGTTATTTTTGTTTCAATCAGATTAAAAAAATTAGATGGATTTATTAATAATATTATTAGTAGCATTAGGTTTATCAGTTGATTCTTTTGCTGTATCTGTTGCAAATGGATTGGCAATAAAAAACATATCGTGGGTTGAGAAGCTAAAAATTGCAATTACCCTTTCTGTTTTTCAAGCCTTAATGCCATTGATAGGATGGTATGCAGGAATAGAAATTGCAGATTATATTAAAGAAATTGATCATTGGGTTGCATTTATTTTATTATCAATAATCGGATTAAAGATGATTTACGATACTTTATCTGACGATGATGACAAGGGCAATGAAACTTTAACGAACTCAAAATTAATAGCACAATCCATCGCAACAAGTATTGACGCTTTTGCTGTGGGTATAAGCTTTGCATTGATTGATATAAATATAATTATGCCTGTAATTAT
>JAOZSY010000480.1 GCA_029939445.1 Bacteroidales bacterium | reverse complement strand
AAATAATAAATATTATTGCTAAAAGTATTTTTTTCATTTTAAGTATTTTAAGTATTTAAAAATACTCAATATGAATAATTATCCATATTGAGTATTAAATATTTTTATTATTTATTCTGTATCATCAATAAAATTTGATGTATAATGTATATTACCATAGTATAATTTTACATAATGATAACCTGTGCCTGCCTTGCCAAGCACAACACCCCAATCTATATCATCAAATATATGGTCATAACCACTTGGCGTAAATCTAGTATCAAAAGTGCTAAAATAATTGTAATAGTAGTTAAGCATATTTGAATTCATGCAAGTATTGTCTGCCCCCACAAAAAGCTCATAATCTAAGAAACCAAAAGGATTGCTACTATTAGGCAAAGGTACGTTAGGTGGTTCTATTTGTTCAATATTTACATCTGTATAATAACTACTAAAGCCTGCAGGAGATGAAGAAACTGCTGTAAGGCTATTCATCCACTCAAACACATCTGTTGCATCATTGGGCATTTGTGTGCCATCGCATTTACCCATATCAAAACCCCAATACCAACCATTTATTGGCATTGCGTCAATACGTAAACCTACTATACTCATAGTTTTCAAATCTAATGTACTATTACTAATTCCTCCATTTATGATATCTGCTACAACAAAATACTTAACCTCTGCTTCAATATTTTCAATTTGATTTAATAATTGTGTAGAAAAGTAATCATAGGAAATTTGTATATTAACAATGTTAAAAAGTCCTCCTATGGAGTTTTGATTTAATTGTGTATTTGAGCTATCTATGCTAAATATATCAGAATGTTCCTCTGGACCTTTATATCTCCACTCACCTGCATACTTATAATTCAATGCAGCCTCAATATACCAAACAGCGCTATCGCTACTATAGTTCCACTCTTCGCTACCATTGTAGTTTGGATCTTGGCGCACTATATCCATCTTCTCAATAAAACTAAGCACTTTGGCTTCGGTATTATCGCCAGCTCTCATCATTGTTTTATTAGTTATACTTTCTTGTTTATTAGTTATTTCTACATCATCCTTTTTGC
>JAOZSY010000269.1 GCA_029939445.1 Bacteroidales bacterium | reverse complement strand
AGAACTTACATCAAGCTTGGCTTGCTTGTCGTTTATCTGTTTTTGGAGTACTATTTTGCCCTGTATGTCAATAATAGTGAGTTGGGCAATTTGCTGATTTGGATGTTTTAGTATTAGGTTTATTTCTTTAGTGGCAGGGTTGGGGTAGATATATACAGCTAGCTTGTTAGTTTGTATTCCTAAATCAATAATAGATGTAACTTCTCCATTGGGTCCTATTTTCATAAGTTTGGAGTTTTTTAACTCCGCACCAGTAATTGAAGCTTGCTCTTCGTACAAAATCAAAACACCACCATCATCAGTAGGTAGCATATTCATCAATCGCATAGTAGTTGCTGTACATTCTATATGCTTTTGCCAAATAGTGTTTAAGGCTGAATCAATCTTAACAATTAATAGTCCATCACTTGGATAATGTAAATTATTATGAACTGTTGCTCCTAGAAAATACTCTTTGTCTAAATTTGAAATAATTGCATTTTCTGTTGACATGGCAATATCAGTAAGACTATCATGATACCAATATTTATAATCTTGAACTTGAAAATTAGAATCCAACACTTGTAGTATCATTACACGTATTGAATAATAAGGATTGTTGATAGGGTAAGACAAAGGTTCTGAACCCAATACCAAATACAAAGAATCCTTATATTCTTTAATGTTTACTACTGATTGTATCGTAAAACCAGGGTAATTTGTTGAATATAGAGTGTCATCAGATATAAGATTAAAACTACTATCGTATGACAATGCTCTAGAAAAAAACGATGATGAACTAACGGTAGCAACATATTTATCTTCTGACTCACTTACTAAAAGATTATAAATTAGAAGACCATTTGCTAAATAAACACTTTTTTCGATTTCCATCGTATTAAAGTTGTATTTATAAACAAAAGAGCGAAACATATAAATACTAAAATCAAAAAAAGTACCAATACAATATATTGTAGAATCTGTTTCATTACTTGTTTTCAGTACACTAACAAAATAACCACCTTTAATCTGCGGATACAATTTTCTTTCAATAATATTGAAAGATGTATCCATTTTAGTTACAACTAAATTAATTGAATCATTTTGAGGATTTGTAGTGCCAAAAACATAAAAATATCCATCTTTATAAATACTCGCTTGAGCTAATTCAGTATAACCAAAATCTGCTATAATTATAGTGTCAATAGGATTTCCTGATTTTGTAAGCTTTAATAATACTGGAGCGCCATAAAAGTCGTAAGCAACCGAAGATGCAGAATCCGTAATATAACCCGTTAACAGATATCCAGTCTCATATTCCAATATATCCACTAATTGATCAGAATTTGGCGTATTAAAATTATAATTATTAAAAGTTTGTGCTAACGCTAAATTAGACACAAATACAAAGAAAATTAATATCTTTTTCATGGTATTAATCTTAAATATTTAAAAATTAAGTCCATTTTGCTTTTATTTTATTGAATGATGCTTATTCGCAAAATTGTATCGAAGCCAAGGTTCAAAGTTCAAGGTTTGAAGGTTTAGAAGCTTCAAAACCTGAAACTTCATAACCTGAAACTTTTTAACTTCGTAACCTAAAACTTTTTAGAAATTTAATATTTACAATTCGTAGATAAATCTGAAATCAAAAATCGTTAATCTAAAATCATTAATCATTTTCCCATTTACAAAACAAAATCAAAATAATTCTCATTATTAATAACCTCAATACTTGAATTAGGATAAGCTTCAAGAAATGTTTTTTGTATTTTATACTTTTTGGGACTCCATTTAAATTCATAGCCAAACAATTTACCTTCACGCTCTTCTACCAAATCAACTTCCTTTTGGTCATAAGTACGCCAAAAATAATTATTGCTATACACCTTCTTATAATGCTGTTTTTTTAACCTTTCCATAAACATAAAATTCTCCCACAGAATTCCAATATCATTCCTTTGGTCTATATGATTAAAATTATTGATAACAGCATTAAGAATCCCATTATCTAAGAAATAATATCTTTGAGATTTACTTATTTCTTTACGTAAATTTCTAGAATATGGTCCTACTCTTTTTATAACAAAGGCTTTTTCCAATATTTCTAAATACCGACGAACAGTATGCTTTGATATATCCAAAGAATTTGACAATTCATTATGAGAAACATCCTTTCCAATCTGAAAAGCTATCATTTTTAACAGATTAAACAATTGATTGGAATTTTTTATATTTTCCAATTCAAGAACATCTTTAAACAAATAAGAATTCATTAATTGAATCAGATAATCAATCTTCTTAGCTCTGCTATTTATCGTTAATACCTCTGGATAAGTTCCGTAAATAAGGAAATTTTCAAGATTTTCATATAAATACATTTTACCATACTCCTTAGAAAGCTCCAATAAAGAAACAGGAAATAATATATTAGTATTACTTCTACCAGTGAGTGGTTCACCAACCTTCGACGATAGCTTAAAAGAAGAAGACCCTGTTGCTATAATTAGTGTATTCGGTAAATTATCTACCAATAGCTTAAGCCCCCAACCAATTTCCCTAATTTGCTGTGCTTCATCAATAAATATCACATCATAATCATTGAACATTGTAAGAATCTTTGCTTTATCTAAGGCGTTTATCAGCAACTGCAACCTCATATCATCTCCAACACCTCTATATATATTACCTTTTCTAGAAGCCAACAATTGTTCTATCAATGCAGATTTACCAGCCCGCCTTGGACCATAAATCATATTAACTTTCCCTTTTTGCAGAAAATTATCACTGTTTTCATGAAATCTATGTACCCACATAACTTATTGTATTTCCCACAAAGATATTACATTTATCTATATTTAGCAAATTTACTTCCTATATTTACATATATTTAGATGTTTTATTTCCTATATTATCATTAATTTAGGAAGTTGACTTCCTAAATTCTTATTAATTTAGGAAGTCAAATAATTATAATCTATTATAAATGTGTATTTTAAGTGAAATTACTATGGAATAATATTTTATGTTTTTTTACAAAAAAAAAGGCGAGCCAAATGGCTCGCCTTTTCAATATATTATAAATCCTAAAATTAAAGGATTCCTTGATCTAACATTGAATCAGCAACTTTTAAGAAGCCTGCAATATTAGCACCTTTCATATAGTTTACAAAGCCATCCTCATCAGTACCATGCTTAACACATTGGCTGTGGATATCGCGCATAATTTGGTGAAGTTTTTCATCAACTTGCTCAACAGTCCAAGAATATTTCATAGTATTTTGGCTCATTTCAAGACCAGAAGTAGCAACACCACCAGCATTAGAAGCTTTTCCTGGAGCATAAAGAATCTTATTCTCAAGGAATATTTCAATAGCTTCAGGAGTACAAGGCATATTAGCACCTTCACTAACACACATACAACCGTTAGCCATAAGCGATTTAGCATCGTCTTCGTTAAGCTCATTTTGAGTAGCACAAGGAAGAGCTACATCAACTTTAACTTCCCAAGGACG
>JAOZSY010000268.1 GCA_029939445.1 Bacteroidales bacterium | reverse complement strand
ATTTACATATACAGCTGTATATTACGATAGTAAAAGATACATATTGGTTTGGTGATAATTTATATGCGTCTGCCCTGATTTTGAGAGTCACATACTATTAAATTCATAAAAAAACGACTACATTTGCAACTCCTAATTTGATAAAACCAAATAATGTCAAAAACTACCAAAATAGCAATCTTTGCATCAGGAAACGGATCTAATGCCGAAAATATTTTTAATTATTTTAAAAACAATAATTCTGTGGAAGTAGTTTCTATTTTATGCAATAAAAAAGAAGCCTACGTATTCCAAAGGGCTAATAATATGAATATTCCCTCATTTCATATTGTTAATTCTGAATTCCGAAAAGGCAATATGGTAATAGACTTACTTAATGAACAGGGTATCGATATTATAGTACTTGCAGGATTTTTATTACGAATACCACAAAATATTATTGATGCTTTTCCCAAGGGCATAATAAATATTCATCCTGCTCTATTACCAAAATATGGTGGAAAAGGAATGTATGGTGATAATGTGCATAAAGCTGTAAAAGAGGCTGGCGACACAAAAACTGGAATTACTATTCATCTGGTAAATGAGAATTACGATGAGGGTAAGCATATAGCACAGATAGAATGTACTGTTTCTGATGCAGATACATTTGAAGATATAGCAGATAAGGTGCACGAGCTCGAATATGAGTATTTCCCTAAGCTTATTGATAATTATATTATAGAGATTATTAATATAACTTAAATCTAGTTTTTATTATGTTTTTTATTAATAATAAACGTCTTTTGATATTATTATATAATATTGTAGTAAGCAATAGCCGTTTTAGCAATAATTGAGGGCAAAGATCCATTTTTTATATTCATTCTTATTTTGTATAAATAGCTCATTTATAGTAATGAATGTTGTAGTAGTATTTACATATTATTAGAGAATGTGATAATGTGGTTGTTTTTAAGGTAATTTATGTATCTTAGCGGAAATTTACGTTCATTTATAATACTTTAAAGAGTTTATTGAATCCTTACTTTATCAAAGAATATTATTTTAAGATATTGGGTTTATTCAATATCTTGAAACTCAAAATGATGATAATCTTTATGGGACTTATAAATGGCATTTTATTAAAACGTTTTATTAACTAAATTATTTTTTTATGAAAACAAATTACTTATTTAGGAAACTTAGTCTGATACTGAGCTTCATTGTATTAATGGGATTTTCGGCTAGTGCCTGTGACTACACCATCCATTTGGATGATAGTTATGGTGACGGTTGGAATGGAGGAACTTTAACGATTAGCGTTAATGGTACTGCAGTGATTACTAATTTGACTATTGCTAATGGTTATACATTAGATTCAGCATTCACAGTTGTTACGGGTGATGTTATTAGTACTTCGTATACTGGTGGATCGTACATGGGTGAAAATAGTTATACTATTACCGACGGTTTGGGTACTGTAGTGGCTAACCAAACATCTACTACATCAGGGCCAGCTAATGTTGTAGGTCTTGTTGTTGCTTGTCCTGTTGCACTTGATGCAGGGATGACTGAAATATTAGTATCTCCAGCTGCTGGAAGTCAGATTGTTAAAGCTGTTATCAAGAATAATGGTACATCAACTTTAATTTCAGAAACTATTAACTGGTCAGTAGACGGTGTTTCACAAACTGCTCTTTCTTGGACTGGTAGTTTAGCTACAAATACTAGTGATACAGCTGTATTAGGAACGTATATGTTTGCCAATGGTAATCATACAATAATTGCTAATACTACTTCTCCAAATGGAGGTGTAGATGGTAATACTTCAAATGATTCAGTTACTTATCAATTGCTAAGTGGAGTTGCTTTGAATGGTGTTTATACCATAGGAGCAGGTGCAACTGATGATTTTGCAAGTTTTTCAATTGCATGTTTTGCATTAGAGAATTTTGGAGTTACTGGTGCTGTTGTTTTTAATGCTGCTGCTGGTACTTATAATGAGCAAGTTTCTTTAACTGGACCAATTTATGGTATGTCAGCTACAAATACTGTTGTATTTAAAGGACAAGGACCAGGTACTATTATTTCTACTTCTGCTACTACAACAGTAGATAGAGATGTATTTCGTATCAATAATCAAAGTTATGTAACTTTAGATAGTCTTACTTTGGTTTCAACGGGTACTACTGATTATAATTGTGGTCTTCGTATTATGGCTTCTGACTCTATTACTGTTAAGAATTGTAATATCAGTGTGCCTACAACTTCAACAGGGTCTTATACTAATGGTATTTTAGTTAGCAATAGTATGACAAGTTACTCTTCTGCTGCTGTAGCAAATTATTTAACATTTGACAATAATGTTATCTCTGGTGGATATTATTCTCTTAAACTATATTCAAGTTCAGCAGCACATTCTTATGGTAATGTAGTAATTAATAATGTGTTGAAAGATTATTATTATTATGGTCTTTATTCTTATTATCAGGATAGTGTACATTTTAGTAATAACACAATGTATGATAGAGGAGCCAATGGATATGGCTATGGAATGTATTTGTACAGTAATTTTGTTACTGCTGAGATTAGTAATAATACTATAACCTCAAATGCTACAAGTTCGGGATACGGAATTTATATCAATAATTGTGAAGGTTCTGCAACGAACCCATTTATGGTATATAATAATATTATTTCTTCGGCTCAAGCCACATCTACTCCTTATGGTGTTTATGCATATTATGGAAAGAATATTTCATACTATTATAATACAATAAGAATTAATGCTGGTGGTACAAGCTCCAGAGCGTTGTATGTATATGGATCAACTACTGCTACAACTTTTGAAAACATTAAGATTAAGAATAATATTTTAGTAAATAATGGAAATGGGTATGCAATTTATTTTGGGTCTACCTATTATCCTGCTAAGGTTACGGAATGTGATTATAATAACCTTTATACTACAGGAACTAATTTTGCTTATCTAGGTGGTGCTAATGCTGATTTAGCAACATGGCAAGCCAATGCAAACGGGTTAGATTCTAATTCTGTTTCTATGGAGCCTGGTTTTTATAGCGCTACTAATTTGCATGCTGCAAGTATAGCTATGAATGATTTAGCTACGCCAATTACTGGTATTGATATGGATATTGATGGTGAAGCAAGAAGTATAACAACACCTGATATCGGTGCTGATGAATATACTCCTCCAGCTAATGAGGTAGGTATTATAGAGTATCTAGGTGTTAGCGGTAGTGCATGTGGAATGACTGCTTCTGAGCAGGTTGTTGTTGTTGTACGTAATAATGGTACTAATAACCAAACTAATATTCCTCTTACGTTTACTGTTGATGGTGGAACTCCTGTTTCTGAAACAATGGCTTCGTTAAATTCTTTAGCGGTTGATACATTTACCTTTACAGCTTCAGCTAATTTATTGGCAACAGGCCCACATAGCATTGTGGCTTATGCTGATATGACGGTAGATGAGTTTAGAGGTAATGATACTGTT
>JAOZSY010000267.1 GCA_029939445.1 Bacteroidales bacterium | reverse complement strand
TTATGGAAACTTTACAAAAAGAATTATCAAAGGTTGTTATAGTGTGGCAAGAAAACAATCGCAGAATTATCACCAACCGTGATGCACTTCGTCTTATCTTAAAAGGAATTATTGGTGAATAATATTATACAGGTTATTTTAACCCCGATGTTGCACGGTGAACTAAATCGCTACCGCGAGGTTGTGCCTCGTGGTGCAATATAACAGGCTTGCAGCATACTAGGGGTTGAACAACATAATTAAATAAAAACAGAAAATAATGAAACAATACACAAGCTCAATAATTTTTGGAATTGCAATAATTGCAGCTTCTATTTTTCTTGGAAAAGCCTATACCGACAGAAATAAAGTTGATGGAAAGATTAAGGTTACTGGATTAGGAAAAGCTGATTTTTCCTCTGATTTAATTGTATGGGAAGGACGATTTAAAGCCCAAAACATTGACTTAAAACAAGCATATATAACATTGGAAAGTAATAAGTCTACTATTGATGAATATTTAACGAAAAAAGGGATTAATACAAAACAGCTTGTTTATAGTGCTGTTAATACAAATCAAAAAAATAAACGGATTTATTCTTCTGACGGAAACTATATGGGAGAAAAATTTGTAGGTTATGAATTGACACAATCAGTAATAATTGAATCTAAAGAAGTTGATAAAATCGAAAAAATATCAAGAGAAATTACAGAACTGTTAAATCAAGGTGTTCAGTTTTACTCAGAATCTCCAAGATATTATTACACAAAACTTTCGGATTTAAAAATTGAAATGATTTCTAAAGCAACTAAAGATGCAAGATTACGTGCGGAAAAAATATCTGAATTTTCAGGTGGACAATTAGGCGAATTAGAATCAGCAAAAATGGGTATTTTTCAGATTACTGGACAAAATTCAGAAGAAGATTATTCTTGGGGTGGTACTTTCAATACAAGTTCTAAAGAAAAGACAGCATCAATTACTATGAAATTAGTGTATAAAGTGAAATAAAAATATTTGGTAATAACTAAGCAATAGTTTTTGCTTTTTTCCCGATGTCACCGACTTATCAGTGAATACCACATTGGCGCTGGTTTGTGTTCCTATAATTATCTGATACATTCCATCAGAATAACATGCCCTCCATTACCGTACAATAAATATCCTTAAGTTAAGCATATAAACATTAGATTATCAATAGATTAACTTGTTTATTTCATTATTTATTCGTTTGATAATGAGGCATTTAAATTTATATGCAAAAAAAATCTAGCAATATGGGTAATAATTATTTATAATAATTATTACTATTTGCATTGTTTTTTTGATTAGCTTTGTAGCAATAATAATAATAAAATTTTAAGAACTTCCACTATCGGATATAGTTTTGATGTAATTCAAAGCTCAATTTACAGTTTTGATATATAGTGGAAATATACTGAAGTTTCTGTTTATAAACGATAATAATTGGAACATCAGAATATACATTCGTTCTAAACTATTAACAGAAACAAACAGGTATCTATTATGTTACAATTAAAAAACAATTTCATTTTCGCTCCTATAAAAACAGGATATAGTGACAAAACAGGTGTTGTTACTGAGAAACACCTTAAGTTTTACGAAGCAAGAAGTAAATTTATTGGAGCAATAACTCCTGAACCCATGTATATTGACAAGTGTTTAAGGGAATTGCCAACACAAATTGGTATTAATAATGATGACAAAATTGAAGGTTTAAGAAAGCTAACTGATATTATTCATCAATTTGATACAAAGGTTATTGCACATTTAAATCATCCCGGGAGAATGGCGAATCCTAAGATCCCTGATAATATCTTTTTATCATCAACAGATAAACCATGCGAAAATGGTGGGCCAACACCAAAACAAATGAATAAAGATGATATTCAATACGCAATACATTTATTTGTCGATGCAGCAAAACGTGCAAAAAAAGCAGGCTTTGATATTATTGAACTGCAATTTGGACATGGTTACCTTGCTGCTCAATTTATTTCGCCAAGAGTAAACGATAGATCTGATGAATATGGTGGAAGTTTTGACAATAGGATTCGTTTTGCATTAGAAGTTTTAGACGCTGTAAAAGAGGTAACAAACTTGCCGATTATAATCAGAATCAGCGGAGATGAAATGATAGCTGATGGTATAAAATTAGAGGAAATGATAAAATTCTCTAAAATTTTAAAAGAAAAATCAGTTGAGGCGATTCATGTTTCGGCTGGAACAGTTTGCAACACACCTCCTTGGTATTTTCAACATATGTTTGTACCAAAAGGAAAAACGTGGGAATTTGCTAAAAAAATTAAAGAAGAAGTGAATATCCCAACAATTTATGTTGGGCAAATTAATACAAAAGAAGATATTAAAAATCTTGCTGATAATTTCAACGCAGATTATATTGCAATAGGAAGAGCTCTTGTTGCCGACCCAGATTTTATCGGAAAATATAATAAACAAATTATTGGGAACATACGACCCTGCCTTGCCTGTGCCGAAGGTTGTTTGGGTGGAGTAAAATCGGGAAAAGGTCTTCAATGCCTTGTAAATCCTAAAGTAGGCAAAGAAATTGACATTTTTGAAAAAGCTAAAAGTTCTAAAAATTATGCTGTTGTTGGTGGTGGTTTGGCAGGAATGGAAGCTGCATTAACCTTAAAGAAAAGAGGACATAAAGTAACCATATTTGAAAAAGATGGACTAGGCGGGCAGTTTAATCTCGCCCCTCTTACCCCTAATAAAAAATCAATGGAGAGCTTAATTCCTTATTTTGTTAAAGAAATAAAAGATAATAATATTAAGGTAATCTATAAAGAAGCAGAAAAATCGGATTTGGTTAATAAATATGATGAAGTAGTTATTGCCACCGGATCGAAACCAGTAGAAATAAAAATTGATGGTTTAGATAAATTTCATTGGGCAGAAATCTTGCTAAAGGAAAATTTGCCTAAAAATAAAAAAGTTTTGATAATAGGAGGAGGCCTTATTGGAGTTGATATTGCAACAGCATTAATACCTCTAAATAATCAGATAATTATTGTTAAACGAACAACCGATTTTGGCGAAGATATGGAGATGATTGCAAAATTGCTTTCTTTAAAAAAGATGAAAGAAAAAGGAACTATTTTTAGCGATCATACTCATATAAAGAAAGTTGTTGGGAAAACTGTTTATGCAGAAAAAGAAGGGAAAAATATTCAATTTAATGATATTGATATGATAGTAGTATCCATCGGTATGAAAAGTTTTAATCCATTGGAAAATGAATTAAAAAATAATATTTTGTTTCATGTTATTGGTGATGCTAAAAAAACAGGGAACGCACAAGATGCGATAAAAGATGCTTATGATATAACAAAAATGATATAAAAACAGTTTAGGGAAAAAATATAGTCATAAGATAGGTAGTGCTATATATTAAGGTGATAGGAATAAATAAACGGTGCTACAGGGTTTCGTGTGGGGTCATGAAATTATTATAAAGCATCTAAATTCTAAGCTATAGT
>JAOZSY010000266.1 GCA_029939445.1 Bacteroidales bacterium | reverse complement strand
TAGCAATGATTCTCTAATAGCAACAATACAAATGAATCCTGAGGACAATAAAATTCCTCTAATTTTAGAGAATGATTCACTATTTGGAAAGTGTATTTTAAATAATAACACATACACATTTGCTTTGGAAGAAGAATCAAAGGGAGTAATTATTTCACTAGACGTAGTAATGGGACTTATATCTCAGCATCGCTTAAATGTAAAAAGCTTTGAAAATGGTAAAGACGCATTTACTCAAGACGGAACCATTAAGGATGGTGAGAAATTTACTGTTCAGCGTATAAGAATTGGGAATAAAACTACTTATGATATGACAGCAACCTGTAAACATGGTGGCACTTCAATTATTATGGGTAAAGAAGCAATCTCTGAATTTTCTAGTTACTATATTGACATAAGAGAAAACAAATTAGTATTTGAATAAGAATTGTAAACACAATCACACTAACACAAAAAACCACCTTATTTACCAAAGGTGGTTTTTACTTTTCAGATCCTTTTTGGGAAAAATTAATCAACAATTTTCTCAAAAAATGCAGGGTAAAACCATAATAAGATAAATATAAGAACAGCTATTACTTTAACAATCATAAACGGTAAAAACATAACCCCCACTGCTAAAAGTATTGTCAATTTAGTTAATCTATAATTTTTAATTTCTTTTGCATTACTAAAACTTATTTCATATAGTTGTTCATTCTCCATATCTAAAAGAAAAATCCCATCATTCTTAATAGCGAAATCATATTCCAATAACTGTCTACGAGTATTCTTGTTTTTTATAAAAATAGCTTGTTGTCCAGACTTTACTTCCACCAAATAGGTCTTCCCTTTTCTACCAACTACATAGTCTACAATAAGCTTTGATTGCTGTTCCTCTCCATCAACTTTATACGTATGATAACAAGCGTATTGTTCTTTCAAAATTGTATAACCTTTGTCCTCTAAAAATAAGCCAGCCTCCTTTTCTAACTCATTACCTCTTTGAAATCGTTTACGCAGTTTTCTAGATTTATTATATTCTAAGTACTTATATCTTAGCACAAGAAATCCTAATATGGTTATAATTAATAAGGCTATAACTTTTTCGATCATAATATTTTATCATTTTTACTCTAAGAAACTAAATGATATTAGTTTCACTAAACAAAATAGCAAAAGTGTTTTTCAATTCTTGCCAACCATCCCATAAAAATAAAGAAAAACATCCCCCAAAAAACACTACTTTTGCACAATATTAAAAGTTAGAAATGAACGAGCAAGAAAGATATGATTTACGTGGTGTTTCTGCGTCAAAAGACGATGTACACAACGCTATAAAAAACATTGACAAAGGACTTTATCCTAAAGCATTCTGCAAGATAGTGCCTGATTTATTAAGCGGAAGTAACGACCATTGCGTTGTTATGCATGCCGATGGAGCAGGAACAAAATCATCCCTTGCATATATGTACTGGAAAGAAACTGGTGACATTTCTGTATGGAAGGGCATTGCACAAGATGCAATCGTAATGAATTTAGACGATTTGATCTGTGTTGGAGCTACTGATAATATTCTTCTTTCTTCTACAATTGGTCGTAACAAAAACCTTATTCCTGGCGATGTAATAAAAGCACTAATTGAAGGAAGTGAAGAGTTTATTGAGGAAATGCGAGATTTAGGAATTGGACTATATTCTACTGGAGGCGAAACTGCAGATGTTGGAGATCTTGTAAGAACTATTATTGTGGACTCTACAGTTACAGCACGCCTAAAAAGAAGTGATGTAATTGACAATGCAAATATTAAAGCTGGTGACCTTATTGTAGGAATGGAGAGTTTCGGACAAGCAACTTATGAGAAAGAGTATAATGGTGGTATGGGAAGCAATGGATTAACCTCTGCTCGCCACGACGTATTCGGAAAATATCTTGCCGATAAATTTCCTGAGTCTTATGATGCAGCGGTTCCTTCAGAACTAGTTTATTCTGGCACACAAAAGCTTACCAATAGAACAAAGGTTGAAGGCGTAAATGTAGGCAAACTTGTATTATCGCCAACACGCACTTATGCTCCTGTAATAAAAGCTATGCTTGATAAGCACCGCAGCAATATTCATGGAATGGTGCATTGCAGTGGTGGTGCTCAAACAAAAGTGCTTCATTTTGTTGACAAGCTACATATAATTAAAGATAATATGTTCAACACACCTCCACTGTTTAAGATGATTCAAGAAGAATCAAAAACTAGCTGGCAGGAGATGTATAAGGTATTCAATATGGGACACCGTATGGAGATTTATACTGATAAAAATACTGCTGAAGAGCTCATTGCGATTTCAAAAAGCTTCAATATTGATGCCCAGATAGTTGGACGATGTGAAGCAAGTGAAGGCAAAAAACTTACTATTGTTTCGGAATACGGAACATTTAAATATTAAAAAAACCAAAATATTATGCTTGATAAATTAGCAGCAATACATAATAAATTCTTAAATATTTCGGAACAAATGTCTGATCCATCAGTAACTTCTGATATGAAGAAATTTGTAGCTTTAAATAAAGAATATAAAGAACTTGAGCCACTTGATGAGGCATATAAAGAGTATAAAAACATTGTTGAGAATGTGGAATCAAGTCGAGATATTATTGCCAATGAAACAGACTCTGATTTTATAGATATGGCAAAGGAAGAGTTATCTGAATTATTAGCTCGCAAAGTGGAACTTGAAGAAGAGGTTAAGGTATTGATGATACCTAAGGATCCTGAAGATTCAAAGAATATAGTTCTGGAGATTCGTGCTGGTACTGGTGGTGACGAAGCTAGCCTTTTTGCTGGCGACTTATATCGTATGTACACAAAGTTTTGCGAAAGCAAAGGTTGGAAACTAGAAATTGTTGATATTGCAGAAGGCACTATGGGTGGCTATAAAGAAATTGTGCTTAATGTAAGTGGCAAGGACGTTTATGGTACCATGAAATTTGAATCTGGAGTTCACCGAGTACAACGAGTTCCTAAAACAGAGACTCAAGGACGCGTTCATACTTCTGCCGCAACAGTGGCAGTGCTTCCTGAGGCCGAGGAGTTTGATATTGTCTTAAATCCTTCCGATATTAGAAAAGATACATATTGTGCATCAGGGCCTGGTGGACAGTCAGTAAACACAACCTACTCTGCCATTAGACTTACTCATGAGCCTACAGGAATCGTAGTTACTTGCCAAGATGAGAAATCCCAACTAAAGAACTTAACTAAAGCAACTAAAGTTCTTCGTACAAGAATCTATGAGCTAGAGTATGCTAAGCATATGGAAGTTATATCTTCTAAACGTAAAACTATGGTTTCTACTGGTGACCGTTCTGCAAAAATTAGAACTTACAACTGGCCACAAGGTAGAGTAACTGATCACCGTATTGGCTTAACTTTATACAATTTACCAGCAATTATTGATGGAGATATTCAAGAAATAATTGAGGGATTACAGATGGCTGAGAATGCTGAGAGATTGAAAGAGGAAATGCAATA
>JAOZSY010000068.1 GCA_029939445.1 Bacteroidales bacterium | reverse complement strand
TAAAGCCATATAGAATAAAGATTAGCGGGCGTACTAAGAGTTTTATAAATGCTGTGGGAGAGGAACTTATTGTTGATAATGCTGATATGGCTCACAAACATGCTTGTGAGGCAACGGGCGCTATAATTCATGAATATACTGCTGCGCCTTTATTCTTTGAAGATAATAAGATAACCCATGAGTGGTTTATAGAGTTTGAAAAAGAGCCTTCAGATATTTCATTTTTTACGGAATTATTGGATAATTCATTAAAAAATGAAAATTCGGACTACGAAGCTAAGCGATTTCAGGATATGGTATTATCAAAACCAATAGTGCATAAAGCTCCTAAACAGCTATTTATAATGTGGTTGGCAAATAAAGGTAAGCTTGGTGGACAGAATAAAATACCTCGATTATCTAATGACAGAAAACTAGTTGAGGAACTAAATACAATTATTAAAAAAGAATTTGGAGGATTTAATTACTCCATTGATAAGAAAATAATATAGACATGGCAAAAGGCTTATTAATCATATTCTTATTATTATCTTCCATATTTGCTGGTCTAGATAATAATATAGAAAAAGTAGATTTCTTTGAAATAGATGTACAGTCGCATATCTATATTGTTAAAGGTGCTGAGCTTCAAAAACTATCGCAAAAAAATGAATTACTATATACTTATAGCAACTTAATATATGGTGATATAAGCACTTTGGATGTAAATAAGTCGACAAATATATTCCTCTATTATCAAGATTTCAATAAAATTATCTTTCTCGATAATACATTATCTCAAAAGTATAGCCCCATTGATATTCCAGAATTAGGATATCCAGAGGCAAATCTTGCTTGTAGGTCTTATAATAATTCATTCTGGATTTATGACCCTATAAACCAGGAGTTGTTGCGCTTTAATAGCTCACTACAAAATACTGATAGAACAGGTAACTTATACGCAGTTACGAACGTCAATATTGATCCTATACAAATTATTGAACGTAATAATTCATTATACTTACGTGATAATGATAATGGGATTTTTGTATTTGACCGCTATGGTGGCTTTCTTCGTCAAATGCCTTTTACTAATATTGATGATTTTTATATTGATGATAATAATTGGCTAATGCTTAAAAATGACACCAATTTTGTTTTTAATCCAATAAGCCTACAAGTAGATACTGTTGCGCTACCTAATGAGAATATAAAGCAGATAAGAGTTTATGACAATAAGATGTATTATTTAACTCAAAGTGGAGAATTTGAGATGATTAAGATATAGAATTCTATTTTTATGCTGTCTACTAGTATTTTGGCAATTTGCTCATCATAAGTTAATCAATAATAAGCTAGAATTATAAAACCATAGGGTAGGAATATCTAGAGTGTTAATAAGCAATAAACACATATTGCATTATACCTATAAACTTATGCTTTTATTTTTGATTTATTTCTAAAAAAACTTATATATAATTTCAACAAAACTATTACCTTTGTGCTCTTAAAATTTAGTTTTAAAAAAGTATGATAAATATAACACTACCTGATGGTTCGGTGCGCGAAGTAGAGCAAGGAACCACATCAATGGATATCGCAAAAAGCATAAGCGAAGGATTAGCCCGTAATGTACTTGCTGCAAAATTTAATGGAGATGTAATTGATTCACTCTTACCACTTACGCAAGATGGTGGGCTTCAGTTACTAACATGGAATGATAAAGAGGGTAAGTCAACGATGTGGCACTCATCAGCTCACCTAATGGCTGAGGCTATATCTATATTATATCCAAAAGCTAAATTTGGTATTGGACCAGATATTGAAAATGGTTTTTATTATGATATTGATTTTGGTGAAATAAAACTTACTGATGCTGATTTGCCAAATATTGAGCAAAAGATGAAAGAATTGGCAAAGCAAAAGCAAACTTTTACTCGTACTGAGGTAAGCAAAGCTGATGCAATGACTACTTTTACTGATAAAGGTGATGAATATAAAACTGAGCTTATTGGAGATTTAGAGGACGGAACAATTTCTTTTTATCAATGTGGCGATTTCACAGATTTATGTCGTGGACCGCATTTACCTCATACAGGTCATATTAAAGCTATAAAACTATTGAGTATAGCTGGAGCGTATTGGCGTGGTGACGAAACTCGTAAGCAGCTTACACGTATTTACGGAATTACATTCCCTAAAAACAAAGAACTAACTCATCATTTAGAGATGCTTGAAGAGGCAAAAAAGCGCGACCATCGTAAAGTTGGTAAAGAGCTTGAGCTTTTTGCTTTCTCACAAAAAGTTGGTCAAGGATTACCACTATGGTTGCCAAAAGGAGCACAGCTTCGTGAGCGTTTGGAGAATTTTCTTAAAAGAGTTCAGCAGGATGCTGGATATGAGCCTGTAATTACTCCACATATTGGAAATAAGGAATTATATGTAACATCTGGTCATTATGCTAAATATGGTCAAGACTCGTTTCGCCCAATTACTACTCCAAATGAAGGGGAGGAGTTTCTTTTAAAACCTATGAATTGCCCTCACCATTGTGAGATATATAAAGTGAAACCACATTCGTACAGAGAACTTCCAATTCGTTATGCCGAATTTGGCACTGTTTATCGTTATGAGCAAAGTGGCGAATTGCATGGTCTGACAAGAGTTAGAGGCTTTACTCAAGACGATGCACATATTTTCTGTCGCCCTGATCAAGTTAAAGATGAGTTTAATGCAGTTATAAAGATTGTACTACGTATTTTTAACGCTTTAGATTTTAAGGATTTTGTTACTCAGATATCTATTCGTGATAAAAATAACCCTGAAAAGTATATTGGTAGCGACGAAAATTGGGAAAAAGCTGAGAATGCAATTATTGAAGTAGCAAAAGAAAGTGGTTTAGAATATATTATTGAAGAAGGCGAAGCTGCATTCTACGGTCCTAAAATGGACTTTATGGTACGCGATGCCATTGGTAGAAGTTGGCAGTTAGGAACTATTCAGGTGGATTATAATTTACCAGAACGTTTTGAGTTAGAGTATATTGGCCAAGATAATAAGAAGCATCGCCCAGTAATGATTCACCGTGCGCCATTTGGCTCAATGGAGAGATTTGTTGCTGTACTAATAGAGCATACAGGAGGTAAGTTTCCTCTTTGGTTAACACCAGAGCAGGTAAGGATTTTGCCTATTAGCGAAAAGTTTCATGATTATGCAGAAAAAGTTCAAAGTATGCTAAAAAATTACGATATTCGCAGCCACGTTGATTTTAGATCTGAGAAAACAGGTAGAAAGATACGAGACGCTGAAATTCAGCGTATTCCGTATATGCTAATTGTTGGAGAGAAAGAAGAGTCGACAAACACTTTGTCTGTTCGTAGGCAAGGTGAAGGTGATAAAGGTACATTATCAGTTGAAGATTTTGCAAAAATCATTACTGATGAGGTAAATGAAGCCTTACAATTTTAGAATTTAATATAAATTAACATAGGAGGAATTTACTATAGCACAAAGATTTAAAAGGCGAGGAAGGGCAAGGTACGAAAAGCCAACAAACCCGCATAGGATCAATGGAGAAATAAGAGCACAAATGGTGCGTCTTGTTGGTGAGAATGTAGAAGTAGATATTTATAATCTACGTGATGCTCAGCGTATTGCTGAAGATCAGGAGCTAGATTTAGTTGAGATATCACCAAAGGCAACGCCCCCAGTTTGTAGAATTATTGATTATAAGAAATTTCTTTACGAACAAAAGAAAAAGCAAAAAGAGATTAAAGCAAAATCAGCAAAGGTTGTTGTTAAAGAGGTTCGTTTAGGACCAAATATCGATGATCATGATTTTGAGTTTAAGCTTAAACATGCTAAGAAGTTTCTTACAGATGGTGCAAAAGTAAAGGTTGAAGTTTTCTTTAGAGGACGAACAATTGTATATAAAGACAAAGGTGAGATAGTTATGTTGAAATTTGCTCAAGAGCTTGAGGAAGTAGGTAAGGTAGAAAGAATGCCAAAGCTTGAAGGTAAACGTATGATTATGATTATTACACCCAAAACAAGTAAATAGAGGTTTAATTAACTTAAAATTTGAGCGTAATGCCAAAGATGAAGACAAAATCCGGAGCTAAAAAGAGATTTACTCTTACAGGTACCGGTAAAGTAAAAAGAAAGCATGCTTTTAAAAGTCACATCCTGACTAAGATGACCAAAAAACAGAAGCGTAATCTTACGCATACTGGTTTGGTTTCTAAAGCGGATGAGAAAAATATCAAAAGATTGCTTACTAAGTAAATTTTTAATGATTGTTTTGCTCAGCAAAATAGTCTTTAATATTACTTATAGAAAATTAATGTTTAACCATTGTTTTTAGCCAACAAGTTTCTTATTGATTTAAGGACGCTAAAACAAGAAAAATTAAGAAGAAATGCCAAGATCAGTAAATGCGGTTGCTTCAAGAGCACGCAGAAAAAAAGTGATGAAATTGACTAAAGGTCAATTCGGGCGCAGAAAAAATGTTTGGACGGTTGCCAAGAATGCTTGGGAAAAAGGTATGGGATATGCCTACCGCGACAGACGAGTTAAAAAACGTAACTTTAGAGCATTGTGGATTCAACGTATCAACGCTGGTGCACGCTTGCAAGGTTTATCTTACTCAGTATTTATGGGTAAAATTCACGCTAAAGGTATCGACATCAACCGTAAAACTTTAGCAGATTTAGCGATGAATAATCCTGAAGCTTTTAAAGCAATTGTTGATGCTGTAAAATAGATTATATTTTACCACAAAAAAAATAAACCGCAGGCTTTTAGCTTGCGGTTTTTTTGTTTATTTTTGTTATCAATGAGAAGATCTTTATCTACAGCCTATTTTTTTGTAGTGCCTATATTGGCATTCTTTTTCTTGGTATTTATAAGTCGATTTGGAATTGGAATTACTCCTGATTCTATGATTTATATCTCTGCAGCACAACTTTTTGTAGATACAGGAGAGTTCAAAAGTATATTGGATGGAATTCCTTTACAATATATGACACATTATCCTCCAGGAATGTCGATGGGACTCACAGTGTTTAATGCTTTTACTAATGATTTTTACAATTCCTTCCGCCTTTTAAATGCTCTATCATTATACGGTTTTCTGCTTGCCGTTGCTTTGGTTTTTAGATCGTATATCTCAACATTGAATGTTATTGCTTTACAATTACTTATATTAGTTAATCTATCTTTCTTCGATATTTATGAAATGGCATGGACAGAGCCATTATTTATTTTATTGAGTTTCTTAGCATTATACACTCTTAATTTATTTGTTAAGATGTTGAATATAAAATGGTTAATTCTTTCTTCCGTGCTAATTTCAGTCTCAATACTTATTAGATATATAGGTATAAGTCTTATTATTACTGCTGTAATATATTTATGGATTACTTTATCAAAAGAAAGAGTATTTACTAGAATAAAATACATCATTATCCTAGGATTATTATCCTCAACTTCATTTGTTTATTGGTCGTTTCGAAATATATTACTAGTAAATAGTTCTACAGGAAGAGATGTTTCATTTCATCCTATGCCATTGCAATATTATCAAGAATGGCTAAAAACAACTTCAAAATTTACCACAAGCCTTTCTGTAAACGATTTGGGATTAATTGCCAGTTATATCATTGGAGCAATAGTTATTATCTCAGGTTTACTGTACTCTGCAAAGGTTATAAGAAAAGTGAATAAGAGTTTTACCTATTTATTGATACTATACCCAATTACATATTTTATTTTCTTATTTACTTCAAATACTTTTTACGATCACACTCCTTTATATTATCGTATTCTCAGTCCTGTATATATTTTATTTGCTATATCGTTGTTTATTAGCTTTGTAAAAAATGATAACATAAAGAATAAAACAAAAGTTATTACGATTTCGATACTTATAGTGCTTCATATAGCAAAGTTTGGGATGCATTTAATAAAAACTGATGATAGTAAGGAGTATAATTCAAAGGAGTATGTAATTGAGGATACTGTTGAGAAACTTAAGCACATTGATAAGAGTATACTAACATACGTAAATGACCCCGATAGGTATTATTTATTAACTGATGGAGCAGTTGCTGATTGGTTAAAAAATATAGAAGGAGTGAAGACAAAAGATTTTTACGTTGTGTATTTTTATAATGGTAGAAAGCAAAATACTGATAAACTTAATAAGGATTTGTATAAGATTACAACAATTTATAATACAAAAGATGTATTAGTACAGCGATGGTCTTTATTATAAAACCTAATGGTTTTGCAATGGTCTTTATTCATATATTTGGTAAATATAATTTATACTATGAAAACATTCAAAAAACTACGCTATTTTCTTTTAGTTTTTGTATTTAGCTATACTTCATTTAATGTTAATGCACAAGATAAAGCAAATAGATTAGTGAATCAAACTATTATTGATCCTACACTTAATACAGAAATCCTTTATGGCTATTGTACTGCAGAGGGACTTGCTAGTTCATTAGTGTTTTCTAAGTATTATGGTGAATCATTAATGAATTATTCTGTTGACACCTTCATTACCTCACAAATTGCTAATATAGAAAACATAAGTATTAAAATAGTTTTTGGCTCTTGGTGTCCCGATTCGCATCGCGAAGTTCCAAAATTTCTACGAATAATGGAAACAATGAATATATCAGATGATAATATTACAATAATAGCTGTAAATAGAGATAAGGAATTTAGCAAAGTAGATATTGTTAGAATGGGAGTTAAATTAGTACCTACATTTATTGTATATCGTGAAGGAAATGAGGTAGGTAGAATTATTGAAATAGCTGATCCTTCGTTAGAAATGGAATTAATGGAGATGTTAAAATAGAAGTAAAACACCATGGCAATCAAAAAGAAAATAGGTACTGCATTAAAAGTAAATGCTGGAATAGAGAAGCCTTCTTCTGTTAATAGTATGTTTCTTGAGAAACTAAAGAATAAGAAGAAAGTAAATAATGATGCCAAATACTATATCAATGGTATTTTAAATAATGACGTAAAAATTCTTGCACAGGCAATTACCCTAATAGAGAGTTCGAATAATAAGCATCGGGCTATGGCTCAGGATATATTAGAAGCATGTATTCCTAAGTCTGGTAATTCGGTTCGAATTGGAATTACAGGTGTTCCTGGTGTTGGTAAAAGCACTTTTATTGAGTCCATTGGCAAACACCTAACATCACAAGGATATAAAGTTGCAGTACTCGCTATTGATCCAAGTTCCAGCAGAAATAAAGGAAGTATATTAGGAGATAAAACAAGAATGGAATCATTGGCAAATGATAAAAATGCATTTATTCGTCCAAGTCCTTCCTCAGGATCTCTTGGAGGAGTAACTCAAAAAACCCGCGAAACCATCTCGCTTTGCGAAGCCGCTGGGTTTAACATTATATTGGTGGAAACTGTAGGAGTAGGGCAAAGCGAAACTGCTGTTCATTCTATGGTAGATTTCTTTTTGTTGCTTATGTTAGCAGGAGCCGGTGATGAGCTACAAGGAATTAAACGGGGTATTATAGAAATGTGCGATGCTATTTTTATTAATAAAGCCGATGGTGATAATTTTATAAAGGCTAAGAGCTCTCGAATTCAATATTCCAATGCTTTGCATCTATTCCCGGTGCCAGACTCTGGTTGGGTGCCTACTGCGGGAATTTGCTCTGCTATTTCTAATTATAATATTGATAAGGTTTGGAGACTAATTCAGAAATATATAGATCATACTAAAGCAAATAATTATTTTGAAGAAAATAGGAAACAACAAGAAATCATACGCCTTTACGAACAAATTGAACTAAAACTTAAAGCTATGTTCTATGATAATGACGAAATGCAAAATGATATTATTAAGGCCAAGAAAAAAATTACTCAAAACACTGCTAGTGCTTATCAGTTGGCAGATGAGCTTATTAAGAAATATAAGGAGTAATTATTATTCTTAATAAGTCGGTAATAATTGTTTAAAAAAGCTATAAAGATTTCTTAAAATCTACATCATAAATTCCTAATTTTGAATAATGGCAAAGAAGATAGAAAAGAAGGTAAAGGAAACACCTTTGATGAAGCAATATAATAGCATAAAGGCTAAGCATCCGACAGCTTTATTACTTTTTAGAGTAGGTGATTTTTATGAAACATTTGGCGAAGATGCCATAAAAGCATCAAGAATTCTTGGTATTACACTTACCAAACGCGCCAATGGCAGTGCTTCTTTTATCGAACTTGCAGGTTTTCCTCATCATAGTGTAGAAACTTATTTACCAAAACTTGTTCGTGCAGGTCAGAAGGTTGCAGTTTGCGATCAGTTGGAAGATCCTAAATTAACTAAAACCATAGTAAAACGTGGTGTTACTGAGCTTATTACGCCAGGTATTGCATATAATGATAAAGTTCTTGATTATAAAGAGAATAACTTTCTGGCAAGTGTGTTTTTCGAAGGAAAAAGTGCAGGAATTTCATTCTTGGATATTTCTACTGGTGAGTATTTTGTGGCAGAAGGAGATATTGAGTATATTGATAAACTACTTCAAAGCTTTCTTCCTTCGGAGGTAATTATCCGTAGGGATTTAAAAACCAAATTTATCGAGATATTTGGTGATAAATACTACATAACTGTTTTTGAAGATTGGGTATTTACATTCGACTATGCTTATGATTTATTGAATAAGCAATTTGGCACAAGCTCTCTTAAGGGTTATGGCATTGATAATATGCATAATTCTATTATCTCTGCAGGTGCAATATTACATTATTTATCAGAAACTAAGCATGATAAGGTAAAACATATTACTAAACTCAGTAGGATAGAGGCTGAAAGATATGTATGGCTAGATAGATTTACCATAAGAAATCTGGAGCTTATTAACTCTTCGCATGAAGATGCAACAAGCCTTCTGGATGTGATTGATGATACAATGAGTCCCATGGGTAGTCGCTTGATCCGACGATGGATTGTGCTTCCCTTAAAGGATAAAGCACAAATAGATGAAAGACTAAATATAGTTGCTTATTTTCATAAGAATATACAAGATGAAGAGAATACTGGCCAGCTAGTCAAAACCGTTGGTGATTTAGAAAGGCTTATATCAAAGGTTTCGATAAGTAAGATTAATCCTCGTGAAATCATGCAGTTAAGTTTTGCTTTAGAAACTATTCCTAAGTTTAATAAATTATTAATTACCACTAAAATACCAGCATTGCAACGTATGGCAGAACAGCTGAATCCATGTAAGACAATGTATGATAAAATTAAGAAAACTATAAATCCTGAAGCTCCAGTAATGGTAAATAAAGGATCTGTTATTCTTAATGGTGTAAATCAAGAACTTGACGATTTAAGATATATTACAACTTCGAGTAAAGAGATATTAAATAGTATAAAAGAGCGCGAATCCAAGAGAACGGGTATTCCTAGTCTTAAGATTGGCTTTAATAATGTATTTGGTTATTATCTTGAAGTTACCAAAACTCATATCGATAAAGTTCCTGAGGAATGGAATCGTAAGCAAACGCTAACCAACTATGAAAGATATATAACTCCAGAGCTCAAAGAGTTAGAGAGTAAAATACTAGGAGCTCAAGAAAAAATTCTTGCTTTAGAAACTAGATTATATAACGATTTAATTAATAGTTTTATTGAGTATATAGTTCCTATTCAACTTAATGCTTCAATAATTGGGCGTTTGGATGTATTAACATCCTTTGCACGCACTGCAAGGGTCGCAAACTATGTAAGACCGGATATTAACGAAGGCTTTGCCATAGATATTAAAAATGGTCGTCACCCAGTTATAGAACGGAATTTACCTCTCGATGAGCCATATATTGCAAATGATGTATACCTAGATAACGAAAAGCAGCAGATGATAATGCTTACTGGTCCTAATATGTCTGGAAAATCTGCATTGCTTCGTCAAACAGCATTGATTGTATTACTTGGGCAGATGGGAAGTTTTGTACCTGCTGATGCAGCTTCAATAGGTATGGTAGATAAGGTTTTTACAAGGGTAGGAGCTTCTGATAATATTTCTTCTGGCGAATCTACTTTTATGGTAGAAATGAACGAAACTGCCAGTATTCTTAATAATATTTCCAATAGGTCATTAATTTTACTTGACGAAATAGGAAGAGGAACAAGTACTTATGATGGAATTTCCATTGCTTGGTCTATTACTGAATTCTTGCATGAGCATAAGTTTTATAAAGCAAAAGTGCTCTTTGCGACTCATTATCATGAGCTTAATGAAATGGCAAATACTTTTAAGAGAATAAGTAATTACCACGTTTCGGTAAAAGAGCTAAGAAATAAGATTATATTCCTTCGTAAGCTTGCAAAAGGGGGTTCTGAACATAGTTTTGGCATTCATGTGGCAAAGATGGCTGGAATGCCTAAGATTGTATTAAAGCGAGCCGAAGCTATGCTAAAACAATTGGAAGCAGCACATAGTAATAATAATCTTGGTGCCGAAATAAAAGTTATTGCTAAAAAGAAAGAGGAAGAAAATAACTATCAACTTAGCTTTATTCAGCTTGACGACCCTCTATTACAGCAAATTAAAGAGGATATTCTTAATACTGATATAAACACTTTAACTCCTGTGGAAGCTCTAATGAAGCTCAATGAAATAAAGAACTTACTTAAGGGAAATTAGGTCCCGATAGCCATCGGGATAAGAATTACGAATTCATAATAATTATTAAGCCGTCAGACTGAGTGATTTACTGAGCAAAGCGAAGTAAATTGTACCGAAGTCCGGCTTAATAATTATGAATTACGAATTAACAATTAACAACTAATAATTAACTTCAAGAGGTATAGTGAGTTTCACACTAATATTTCTTCCCATATTATAATATCCTTCTTCGCTTAAAGTTGATAGGTGATCCATATACTTGTTATCTAATATATTAGTAGCATAAATTCCAAATTTCAATTTCTGTTTTCTAATAATAAAAGTAGATGCTATAGAACTATTTAACAAAAAGTAAGCATCGCTTTCTTCCTCAAATGGTGAGATATCATCTTTTGAGAAAGCGTAAGTTCCACCAATTTCCACAAATAACCCTTTTGTATGAGCTAAGTGTAGCAATTTATATTTTACTGAAGCATTGATTTTGTTTTGAGGAATAAATGGCAAATAATCACCATTTTGTTGTTTACCAATTGTATAGGCGTAATTTCCATGAAGTTCTATTTGCTTTATTGGTACATAATTTAATCCTGTTTCGAAACCATATAAAGTGGAATTTGTTTGCCCGTATTTATATATTTTCTGCCCTGTGGCAATGGTATCAGTTGTGGGCGATAGAAATATATAGTTATCAATTTTATTATAGAATGTAGCTATATCGAAAGAGAATTTGGTGTTATGATAATGAAACCCAAGGTCAATCTCATTACTTTTCTGACTCTCTAGGTTTGGATTTCCTCTTTCGTACCTACTTTCGTGAATTCCATCTTGAGTAAGCTCAGCAATATTTGCTGTACGAAATGCTGATGCAATATTAGCTCTTAAGAATATATGTTTGCTTAGCTCATAAGTACTTCCTAGGGTATAACTCATATTATTGTATGTAGTATCAATACTGCGATTGCCACCATGCTCAACGGAATTGAAAGAGGGGATGTATACACTTCGGAAATCGTATCTGCTACCGAGCTGAATATGAAACTTAGAGCCAAAATCGTGCTGAAATAAAGCAAAAACTCCTAAGTCATTCTGAAAATAATTGGGAATTACAATCACAGGTGCATCACCTAATTTGTTTTGTGAATAATTTCCCTGAATGCCAAATATTATTTTACTATCATTATTTTTTGTTATTTCGTGTAATGTACGGCTAGCTTTCAATTCGTAACTGAAGGCTTGCAATGTCATATCTACAGCGTATATATCTTTAGTAAATAACCTTCTACGATTGTTTTGATATGAGAAGTTTGCTTGTAGTTTAGTTTTTCCT
>JAOZSY010000265.1 GCA_029939445.1 Bacteroidales bacterium | reverse complement strand
CTTCAATAATTCTTCTATAACTTTATCCATTCCCATACTAGGGCGTATAGCATTTGCATCATAAATATTTCCTTGAGGATCAAAAATCATAAAACGAGGAATACCATTAACTTTATAAAAAGTATTGATAGTTTCGTTTTGTCCTGCCCATACTTGTATACCTTTTAACTCTTTATCTTTCACCATTTCTAACCAAGGTTTTGCAGTTTTGTCAACAGATATTGACATAAATACGATATTCTGACCATGAAATTGTTTTTCAAGGTTTTTAAGAGTAGGGATCTCTTTTACACAAGGACTACACCATGTTGCCCAAATGTCGATATATATCCATTTGCCTTTGAAATCAGAAAAATGAACTTTATTGCCTTCAATATCATTCATTTCTATTTCCTCAGTTGCTTGCCCTTTATCAAGGTGAGCCCACTTCGATAATTCAACGTTAATATTGGATTTTAATATCTCATTAGTACATAAACTTTCAAAAAGTGTCCAATATGTATCTTTCTCCTTTTTCCCTTGATAGTTTACTTGGTCCATTATAGACGAGTATGATAAAATAGATTTAATTTCTTTACTCTCTACTTTCTCGTTGTATGAATATAATTGATAGTTTGCATAAGAACCATATTTAGTTTCTAGTTCAGCATCATTATAGTATAAGTTATAATCTGCCTGTAAGTAGATCTTCAGAAAGTCGATATAAGCAGGTAATGTAATTAGTTCGTCATCATTAAGGTTTACCTCTGCTAGGTAAGTATCATATTCTGGTGATAGTTTTACACCATTTTCATCATCTAATTTATTAATATAATTATAATATAGAGGATATAGTTTATGCAATTTTGCCCACTCATATATAGCTCTAGCTTTTTCTATTTTAAGAAAGAAAGGGTCAATATTTGCATTTCCTTTTTGTAAAGAAGCAATATTATCAGCATGAATAGCCCTTATGGAATCTATTGAAAACATTGCTCTGGTTTCGTCATATTTAAATAAATTCATTAGCGATTGACTAGCCTGACGAGATATTAGCTCTGCTTCATAAATATAATCGTTATAAACTGGTGCGTTACCATTAAAAGTAAGAGTATTAGCAATACTACTTATATCCTGAGCATTAACTATTACTGAATCGCCAGGTCTAATATATATAGTGAAACTTTGTCGAAAACCTTCAAAGCTGATATTGTAATATGCTGGACTTTTAATCTTTATATTAAAAATAAATTTGCCATTGGCATCAGCTGTTAATGTATCAGCATTCAGTTGAAATGGAGAAGTAGATTTAATAATAGGTTTTATATTATCACTTACTTTAAAGTCGAGTTTAATTACAGCTTTATTTGATTTTATACTTTCGTTATTACACGAAGAAAGAACAGCAAGTATAGCTATAATACTAACAATCAATAATGTTTTAATGGAATTCATAATAGAGTAAAATTTAATTTTATGTGATATAAATAAGAAAAGGCAATATTAACTAAAATATTGCCTTTTCATTATATTTTATTTAAGATTATTTCAAAAATTTGAAATCCTTACCAATATAACGAGCATCATCGCCAAGAGCCTCCTCAATACGAAGAAGTTCATTATATTTTGCTATACGATCCGAGCGGCTAGCTGAACCTGTTTTTATAAGACCAGTATTCATAGCTACAGCAAGGTGAGCAATAAATACATCTTCGGTTTCGCCACTACGGTGAGAAATAACAGATGTGTATTTATTAATATTTGCCATGCTAATAGCATTTAAAGTCTCTGTTAATGTACCAATCTGGTTTACTTTTATTAGAATAGAGTTTGCAGTATTTGTTTCAATACCTCTACTTAATCTTTCAGTATTTGTTACAAATAAATCGTCGCCTACAAGTTGAATTTTATCGCCCATACGCTCAGTCATTAGTTTCCAACCATCCCAATCATCTTCGCTCATTCCATCTTCAATAGAAAGGATAGGGTACTTTTCAACCCAGTCTGCCCAGAAGTCAACCATTTGCTCAGGAGTAAGTTTTTCGCCAGTTGACCATTTAAGGTGGTAAACATTTTCTTCAGGAATAAAGTATTCTGCAGATGCAGGGTCAAGAGCAATATAAATATCTTTACCAGCTTTATATCCAGCAGCCTCAATTGCCTCAACTACTACTTGTATAGCTTCATCATTTGATGCAAGGTTAGGTGCAAATCCACCTTCATCTCCAACATTTGTAGAGTGACCTTTCTTTTTAAGAATAGATTTAAGATTATGGAAAACTTCGGTTCCCATTCTCAATGCCTCAGAGAAAGATTTTGCGCCAACGGGCATAATCATAAACTCTTGAAAATCGATAGAGTTGTCAGCATGCGATCCTCCATTAAGAATGTTCATCATTGGTATAGGAAGAGTGTTTGCATTAACACCACCTAAATAACGATATAGTGGTTGGCCAGTTTCTTCAGAAGCAGCACGAGCCACAGCCATCGAAATACCAAGAATTGCATTAGCACCAAGATTACCCTTATTGCTACTACCATCTAATTCAATCATTTTGCGATCAATCTCTACTTGGTCTGTAACATACATTCCAACTAGAGCTTCGTTTAGCACAGTATTTACATTGTGTATGGCTTGAAGCACACCTTTGCCCATAAATACAGATTTATCATTATCGCGTAATTCTACCGCTTCGTGAACTCCTGTTGACGCTCCCGAAGGAACTGCTGCGCGGCCTATAATGCCACTTTCGGTCATTACATCAACTTCTATAGTTGGGTTTCCTCTTGAATCAAGGATTTGTCTTGCGTGAATATTTATTATTGCACTCATATCTAGTATGTTAAATTATTATTACATTATTATCATTCGAATTGCAAATATATAAAAAAGAATAGCTGTTATATTAGAAACGGAAAATAATAATAGACTAGTTGTTTCTTTTTTTACATAAAAGAAATAATCCGTTATATTACATCCTTTAATATTGCGACGCAGATTCCGCAGATCTATTATGATAAAAAAAATATTTCTGCGTAGCCTAGCTTGTCGGTAGACAGGCTGAAATAAATCATACAAAATCATAATAATCAGCGTCTATAAATAGAATAGTGGTTATGATCTATGTACATGACATTTGTTTTAGAATCCATTAACATATTATAGAATAGGGAGCAGATACATAAAACAACTTTCGTCAGACCTATTGGGATTTAACTGCGGAAACACTTCAGAAATGGGTGGGAGTGAGCGAAAACGGGGCATGCGAGGGTAGGGATTTCAAAATTTTATTATTTTCAATAAAGGCGTTTACGTCTGCAATTAATGACATAAGGATATTTTTGCTAAAGAGATATTTTTGAAAAAGATATCCAAATTATAAATAAAACAAGGTCATTCATTCACATACTTTTTTAGAAAATAAACTGAATAAATGGTAGGATGTACTGTGGTATTATTTAATAGTTTGGTAGGTTTTTGTTTAGTCCTCCTTAGAAAAAGGAGGTGGGCAAATTGCATAAGTAATATG
>JAOZSY010000264.1 GCA_029939445.1 Bacteroidales bacterium | reverse complement strand
ACAAACTCGGCAGGCTGTATTGCAATACTGCCAAATTGAAACCACGATTTAGAGCCGGCCACCTCTTTACCAAAAAGCAAAACAGCAATAAGCGTAAGTATATGGAAGCCATATATTAAATATGAGAATTGGTTGAAAAATTTAGGGTCGATAATAAAAATCAATAAAATAAGAATAAATGAAGCTGCTATCCATAATAGCTGCTTTCCGTATCGTTGCGACATATCGATAATGCTACTATGGTCTTGATTATATACTGCAGCATAAATATTTATCCAGCCAAACAAAACCAGCAGCAAATAAATACCTATTAGTATCCAATCCAAATTACCAAATGAAAAACCACTCTTTCGCATTATTTATGAATTAAATCACCGTTCAACATTCTTTTTTCTATCCACTTTTTATTTTTACTAATCTTTCCTCTCAAATATTTTTCAATCATAAGCCCTGCAATTGGAGCTGCCCATGTGCCTCCATAACCAGAGTTTTCTACAAAAACTGCAATTGCAATCTTGGGATTATCCTTAGGTGCAAATGCTATAAAAACAGAGTGATTCTCGCCGTGAGGATTCTGTACAGTACCTGTTTTTCCACATACAGGAATACTATCAATTCTTGCCAAAGTAGCGGTACCGCTCTGGGTAACCTCCTCCATGCCATCAATTACAACATCAAAATATTTTCTGTCAATACCCACAAAATGCTGCTCGTGGAATTCCACGTTTTCATGAGCTTTATCGCCTAAATAGCTAACAATATGCGGAGTACGATAATAGCCTCTATTGGCAATCCAAGCTGCTTCATTTGCAAGCTGCAATGGTGTAGCAAGTATTTCGCCCTGCCCTATGGATAATGATATTGTAGTAATTGCATTCCAGTGTCCCTTACCATAGTATTTGTCATAATACTCAGGCTTAGGAATATTTCCACTGCGCTCGTATGGCAAATCAATACCGTATTTTATACCAAAACCCATATTATTGACATATGATTTCCACTTTAAATAGGCTTCGTCGTAGGCCTTATATTTAGGATTATGAATTATACTTTTATATACATTACAATAATAGGCATTGCACGATATCTTTACCGATTCCTGCAAAGCTATTTTAGGTGTATGCGGGTGGCATCCAACATGTAGGCCTCTATACGAAAAGCCATTATTACAAGTATAAAAAGTACTTGGCGTTAAAACTCCTTCTTGCTGGCCAATTAAAGCCTGTATTAATTTAAATGTTGAACCTGGAGGATATGCCGAAGTCATTGCTCTGTTTAGTAATGGCTTAAAAGTATCATTCACTAAAATGGTGTAATTATCGGAACGGATACTTCCTACCATCATATTAGGATTATAATATGGCGAACTAATCATGGAAATTATTTCTCCGGTAGCGGGCTCAATAGCAACCACAGCGCCTATTTTATTAAGCATTAGTTCCTCGCCATACTCTTGTAATACAATATCAAGGCCTGTATATAAATCTGTACCATTTACAGCTTCTACATCGTAATTGCCATTATGAAAAGCACCCTTGGTTCGGTTAAATACATCAACCATTAATTTCTCAACACCTTTCTGCCCACGGAGCTTTTTCTCGTATGATTTCTCTATTCCACTTTTCCCGATATAATCGCCCGAAGTATAGAAACTATCCTTTTTAATCTCTTTCTTATTTACCTCGCCAATATAACCTAGTAAATGTGCTGCACTATGGTGTGGATACTTTCGTAAAGTACGTGCTTGCACATAGAATCCAGGGTATTGAAATAGCTTTTCTTGTAAATAAGCAGTCTCCGTTTTAGAAAGCTGCTTTTTAAATACACTAGCCTTTCTACGACTATATCTTCTGGTTTTTTTATACTTTTTCTTATATTCTAATGTATCAATTCCAATAGTAGAACAAAAATTTACCATTTTATTGTTATCAACCTGTCCAGGAATTATCATTAAATCAAAGACGGCTTCATTATAAACAATAAGTTTCCCATTTCTGTCGTAAACAAGTCCACGAGGAGGATAAATCATCACATCGCGCCTAGTATTATTCTCTGCAGCCAGTACATATTCATTCTCTACAATTTGCAACTGTATAAGCCTGATAATAAATATAATACCCACAATAATAAAGAACCCGTACATTACGAATTTTCTATCACGGTATTTATCTTGGCGCATTATCATATTAGGAGGAATAATTTGAATTATCTTACAAAAATATACTAAGATTTCATTAGTATAAAGCTCTTTATTATATAATTGTTAACATAAGACCGTTGCATAATTACTGAATACTAGCTCCTGCACCACCAAGCCTTAACATGAATAATGAAGTATAAAAACAAAAAAATCCTCATAAAAAGATATTTATGAGGATTTTGTTTTACTGTATCTAATCTAAATTACTCGATAATAAGTGAACTAACAAAAGTTTTATTATTACTTACTACCTGCATTAGGTATGCGCCAGCAGGTAAATCTGTAGCACTTATTGAAATATTGTTTATTCCTGTCATAACAGAGCTTGCTGTGTTCCAAACAATTCTACCACTAAGATCATAAATACTAATCTCAACATTCATTGTTTTATCGGCATCAATCTCTAAGGTAAAAGTCCCATTACTAGGATTAGGATATACTTTTGCTGAATTTGCAAAGCCAGTTTCCATAATACCTACATATCTATTTTGATCGTAACGATATTTAAAAGCTTGGTAATAAATATTTGCTAAATCTTGATTATCATAAAAAACAAGGGTGTTCTCATCATTCTTATTATCAGCGCTATTGCTCCAATTATGACTACCTACCAATAATGTTGGAGACGAAGAAGTTCCTTCGTCAGCAATCATAAATTTATGATGCATAATACCTGTAGCCTCATCATCTTCTTGCAAATCGTCGCCCAATAAGGTGCTTAATAAGCCCCATACTGTTTGCGAGCATTGGCCTTCGCTATTTACAATAATTTGAGTTGCCACTGTTCTATCATTTACCGCATCTTCTATAGCATAAGCTATATCGCTACGAGTAATAAGCATTGTAGCTATACTCATATTATTATCAGCATTATCAATTGTTCTTATTATTTGAGTATTTGTTCCATCAGAAGGGCTAAAATAACATTCCACATCCTTACCTCCAATAATAAACTTATGAGGAGTATTGTCTGCTTTATCAGGGCCAAATTTTCTATCAGCAACGCTAGGAGTAAGTCCGTCAGAGCCAAACATTTCGTTAAATTCTAGAGTATAAGCTATGGCAAGACTTTTATCTTGTACAATAATCACTGTATTTGGGTCAGTATTAACTTGCCCATCAGTCATATTAGTTCCACCAGTCCATACTAATGGCACATTATGATTTGTAGAGTGAGCATCAAAAATGATAAATTTATTATGCATAATACCATATTCCGATCCTGTTGGATTCGATATTTTCTTTATTTCTGAGCGCACATTCTGAATCCCAGAATTTGCTGCGCTACCATCAAATATCATTCTCACATCCA
>JAOZSY010000263.1 GCA_029939445.1 Bacteroidales bacterium | reverse complement strand
CTGACAATAGATTAGGCTTTGGTAAGAAGTTGATTTGGGAAAGGGAAGGGTAGTCATCAGTTGGTAGTCTTCAGTCTAATAATTATCCATTAATAATTATCCATTAATAATTATCCATTAATAATTAACCACTAATAATTAGCCATTAATAATTAGCCATTAAAACTTCCATATCAACTGAGTAGTGAAATCACTTCGGGTATTTCCATCAATTTCTTCAAGCCCAGAGCCAATGGTTTTGCGTTTTGTATAAAAAGTTTGTGAATAATGAAACCAAAAACTAAAATTCTTACTTATATCATACTTCATTAGTATATAGTAGCGCTGCCCCTGATACGTATATGCTGGCACGCTAAACTTATATAATACATTATGCTCATAAGCGTATATTCTTGTATCGTAATCAGCAGTATTGAAAATGGCATACCTAAGTGTGAAATTCATTGGAATACTAGGTAATTTATACTTTATATCCTGAAATAACAGGTAGCCATTACTCTGGAGCTTTGGTTCATGATGGTATGTTGATAGATTGATTCTGCTCTCAAGGCTAATACTTTTACTCACTGTGTAGGAAAAATGGAATCGTAAATTACTTCTAAATACAGTACTTACATCTTGCAATACAGTTTCTTCCTCAGAATCGTTAAGTAGCTTTTCTTCATACTTATATCGCACATAATAATTTGCCTTACGATTTATATTCCGCATATATTGAAACGAAAACTCACTACCATAAGATGGTGTATTCACTCTATATTTTAGCCATGGAAACTTAAATAGATCGTAATAAATAAGAATATCATTTTTTGAGCCAAGGTGCAGATGACTTCCGAAATATATACCTTCTTCGTTTTGTGATTTTCCACCCTCAGCAAGGGCAATAGCATATAATCCTTGATAATCTTTCTGATAATTTCTGTATAATACCGTAAAATTTAGCCGTGGATGCAGATTAAATAAAGATCCTATAATTAGTGCTTTACCTTTATTTTTACTTATTGCAGCTTCACCAAAAACACTAAAATATCGTGTGGCATAGGATGCGTCTATTCCTGTATTTATATTCTCTTTTCCTTGAAAATCGTAATATTGATAAGGCTTTATGTCTTTATAAAACTCCGTATCGTAGATAGTAGCATAGCTTGTAATTCCAATTTTAAATCCTTTGTCTTTATATTGAATATTTGCACCAAAAATCTGTTCATTTATTGCGTTCTTCTTCTCTACTTCAGCAGGAGTGCGGTGCATCCCACTTTCTTGTATAGATGCAAAAACAAGCTCATCAGAATTTATAGTATCCTTTATATTAAGACTAGCATCGAGGCCTTTGTTTGAATAAAAACCTGTTACTTCTATGTTTTTTGTAATGCCTATGGTAGCAGCAGCTCCTCTAAAAAATAACACTTCATTTGCAGAAGTATTTGCTCTTAATCCTCGCGAATGACGCTGAAGATTAATTGATGTTGCAGATTTGCCAAAAGCTAAGCCAGACCACAGTGTCAGACCCTGGCCAAATTCGAGATGATAATCGCCTAAGGCTAGAGCTTTAATTCTTCCCTGATTTTTAATAAATAAATGTGCAGAATAAAAATCAAAACCTTGCTTATTACTTCCTTTAAAAAACTCTTCACCAGCATCTTTATCACCCAAAATACCAAAACTAATTTTGTCGCTATAACGATATCTATATCTAAGATATAATTTGTCTTTGCTTCCTAAATACCGTCTATTTGGGTATTCTGTCAACTCATCTTCACTTATTGGGCTATAACCTTCTTGTTCTTCTATAACTCTGCCGTATCTTACTATCACTTGATTCTTGCCATACTTAAGCATATTAGATAGGCTAATTTTTTGCTTTCTACTGCTTATTTCGAAAGTGATAAAAGGTTTTATATCCAAAACTAGATTTGTATAAAATCCATCCAAATCTTTTAGCTCATAAATAGTTTGAAATCCATGCCGCTTATCTCTTTCTTCAATTAAAATTATAATCTGATTTTCGTTAAGAAAAAGAAGAGAACGAAGTTCCTCAACTGTTGCAGTATTAATATTAATAGGATTTTCGTAAAGGAATAGAAAATGGTCGTATAATTCAGAGAAATCAAATTCCATATCTGTTTTGGCCGATAATTCTTCAATACGTTGGTCTATTATCTCCCTTGCTCTAATTTCCTCTTGAGCAAAAACAGAAGTTGATAATACCGTAAATAGAAGTATTAGGAACGATATGTATATATAATATCTCACTTGCTTCTATAATAAAGTGATATTTGTGGAGAATAACCCAATGTTTGATGCATTGAAGAACTGAAATCTAATCGAAAATTCTTGATATCCAAACCAACGCCAAAACTAAAAATATTAGGTCCACTACCAACGCCAATTCGCGTATAAAGTATGTCCATAATACGATATTCCATGCCGCCAATTACCACAAGATTATTATCGATATCGCTTTGTAATTCGCCAATGGCAATAAAATTATCAGCGAGTGTCCATTCAATTCCCAATTTCATTAAAGCCGGAATACGCTCATTATTATAATCATTCAATTTTGCCTGAATAGGATTAAAAACATGAGCTCCAATGGATATATTCTTATTTAATTTAGTTATGATACCAACCTCAAATGTAATAGCATTATGAGAACCGTAATTATTGCCAATAGCGGTGTGTAGGTAATCCATTTGTACGCCAACAGCAATCTTTTCTGAAAGAGCCATTCCATAGGCGATACCAATCTTACTCTCATTATATTGCGAATAACCAAAGCGGTTGACATTAATAGCAAAAGCACCTTTGCTAATTGGCAAAACTAAAGATAGTGCGTTAAGACTAAGCTCTTTAGTTAGATAACTATTTTCATAGTAAAAGCCAGCTCCCCATTGTTTAGTATAACCTAAGGATGCTTGGTTATTTGTTGAACTCCAAAAGTCATTACTTGCTACACCACCACCAGCCATTGCTGATGCTCTTGCTCCTATATTTTTAGCATTATTCTGCGAATAAATCTCAAAAAATATAGTTGTTAGCAATATTATTAATAGAAATCGAATAGTCATCTTAGTTTGTTAATTAATGTGCTAAGATAAAAAACATTCTTTAGCGATGAATGACAAATTATTTTTTATTACAAAGTGGCTATATTATGCATCAAATTTTTGTATGCCTTATCTTTGACGTTTTAAATAAATTTGGAATTATTGGACAGTAAATTATTTGTAGAAAAAGATTATCTATCTTTTATTCATCTTTAAATATTAATTTGTTGTTAGTATTGACATGAGAGTGGTTGTTCGTAATTTACGAACAACTACTTTTTTAGTTTAAGTAGACTTGGTTAATAAAATTTTACCACTAAAAGACATTTAATAATCTGTAATATAGATATATAGCGTTAGTATAAGTAGTGCAGGTAAATTTTTAATTTTGTTAATAATGAATTTTAAAAAAGTTGTTTTTCAATAGTTATTATATGTATTTTAGTTGTATCTTACACGATTAAGTG
>JAOZSY010000262.1 GCA_029939445.1 Bacteroidales bacterium | reverse complement strand
ATTCTATGTAGTTCTGATGATGAGTATTTAGATTTTATCAAAGGAATTTCTTCTATTTTGACAGACAATAAAAAAGAAATACTTATTGCGGGAAATCCTAAAAATGCTGATGAGCTTATAACAGCTGGAGCTAGTGATTTTATTCACGTTAGAACAAACGTACTAGAGTGTTTGAAATCATATAATACTAAATTCTATAAAAAATAAAAATTATGAGACCAGATTTTAGTAAAATAGATATTAAGAAAACTGCTAAATCGACAATAAATGTTGAAACAGCAGAACAAGATATATGGAAAACGGCTGAGCAAATAGATGTAAAGCCAATATATAGCAAAGATGATTTAGCAAAAATGGAGCATCTAAATTATGCTGCAGGAGTAGTACCATATCTTCACGGGCCATATTCTACAATGTATATTTCGCGCCCATGGACTATACGACAGTATGCTGGATTTTCCACTGCTGAGGAGTCGAATGCTTTCTATCGCAGGAATTTAGCCGCAGGACAAAAAGGATTATCTGTAGCTTTTGACCTTGCTACTCACCGTGGTTACGACAGTGATCATGAGCGTGTAACAGGCGATGTTGGCAAAGCAGGTGTGGCAATTGATTCCATACTGGATATGAAAGTGCTTTTTGACCAAATTCCGTTGGACAAGATGTCGGTATCAATGACCATGAATGGAGCAGTGCTTCCAATACTTGCTTTTTATATTGTAGCCGCCGAAGAACAAGGCGTTTCCTTGGCGCAGTTAAGCGGAACTATTCAAAACGATATTCTAAAAGAGTTTATGGTGCGAAATACTTATATATATCCACCATTACCATCAATGCGTATTATTGCTGATATTTTTGAATTTACTTCGCAAAAAATGCCAAAATTCAATAGTATTAGTATTAGTGGTTATCATATGCAAGAGGCAGGTGCTACCAACGATATTGAGCTAGCCTATACCATTGCCGATGGATTAGAATATCTTCGCGCAGGAATAAATGCAGGAATGGATATTGATTCTTTCGCCCCTCGCCTATCTTTTTTCTGGGCAGCAGGAATGAATCACTTTATGGAAATTGCAAAAATGCGTGCCGCACGTATGATTTGGGCTAAGGTTGTAAAGCAATTCAATCCTAAAAATCCTAAATCTATGGCATTGCGAACTCACACTCAGACTTCGGGATGGAGTTTGACAGAGCAGGATCCATTTAATAATGTGGCTCGTACTTGTGTAGAAGCCATGAGTGCAGCCTTAGGACATACCCAATCGCTTCACACAAATGCATTGGATGAAGCAATTGCATTACCAACAGATTTCTCTGCACGAATTGCTCGTAATACTCAGATTTATATTCAGCAAGAAACACAAATTACTCGTGCAGTAGATCCTTGGGCAGGTTCTTATTATGTGGAAAGCCTAACCAATGATATTGCTCAAAAAGCATGGGCATTGATAGAAGAAGTGGAAGAACTAGGAGGAATGGCAAAAGCAATTGAAACCGGAATCCCAAAAATGCGTATAGAAGAAGCAGCTGCTCGTAAGCAAGCGCGAATTGATTCTGGAAAAGAAACTATTGTAGGAATTAACAAATACAAACTTGATAAAGAAGATCCTTTGGAAACTTTGGAAGTTGATAATACAGCAGTAAGAATTTCACAAATCAAACGATTGGAGAAATTAAGAGCAGAAAGAAATCAAGAAGAAGTAACAGAAGCATTGTTAAAGATTACCGAATCAATGAAAACCGGTAAGGGTAACTTATTGGAGCTGGCGGTAGATGCAGCTCGAAAGCGTGCCTCATTAGGTGAAATTTCGGATGCTATTGAGGATGTTTCAGGAAGATATAAAGCCGTGATAAGATCAATAACAGGAGTATACTCAGCAGAATCTGGTGATAATAAACTTTATCAGCAGGCAGTAAGCAAAGCCGAAGAATTTGCAAAAATTGATGGCCGTCAGCCAAGAATTATGATTGCAAAAATGGGACAAGATGGACATGACAGAGGAGCCAAGGTTGTAGCAACAGGCTATGCCGATATAGGTTTTGATGTGGATATTGGACCATTATTCCAAACTCCAGCAGAAGCCGCAAAACAAGCCATCGAAAACGATGTACATATACTAGGAGTAAGCTCATTGGCAGCGGGACATAAAACTCTTGTACCTGAGGTTATTAAAGAACTCAAAAAGCAAGGTCGTAGTGATATTATGGTTATTGTTGGTGGAGTAATTCCACATCAAGATTATCAGTACTTATATGACGCTGGTGCTGTGGCAATATTTGGCCCTGGAACGGTGATTGCTGATGCAGCTATTAAGATGATAGATATATTGATTGAGATGAAAAAATAGGCTTCGGCTCCGCTCAGCCTACTTTTTTAGTAGAACCAATCGTAGACAAAGACGTAGACTGAGCGGAGCCGAGACGTAGACTGAGCGGAGCCGAAGTCTACATCAGACTTTTACCACCATAGTCTTCAATATCTTTTTCAATATCTTTCTCAGTTTTACGAACAATTTTACCCTTATTAAATCTATACGTTAGATTTAGAATAAGCAGCCTTTTAAGAACA
Organism: Bacteroidales bacterium; assembly: GCA_029939445.1. Classification (GTDB taxonomy): domain Bacteria; phylum Bacteroidota; class Bacteroidia; order Bacteroidales; family UBA1556; genus UBA6267. The sequence continues at coordinate 947 of JAOZSY010000262.1, read as the reverse complement.
CTTATATCATTAGTAGTAGTAGTTTGATATCCATTAACTGCTGCATAAGTATCTTGCTCATAATTTACTCCAAAATCAACTGGTATCATAAAACCAAAAGCCAAAGAGAGTTTCTTTTTCATTAATTCCTTTTGGATATATACCATCCAATAGTCATTTTCGCCACGAGAGTAACCCATGCTATTAATCTGCTTTGTATTTGCACGTTGATACATTAATATTACCATTGGAATTTTCCCATTCTCTAGCATAATAGCCTTTATATCTGCCTCCCAATCATTTAATGTATTAACACCGTGCTCCCCAAGGTCAATTTTACTGGAATAAAAATCAAAACCATTTTGAATAACAAATCGTTTTCCAATGGGAATAGTAATATTAAGATTCAAACCTGTTTTTTGATAAAAACCCACATTTTTATAAGTATAACCAAATGTAGAATCATTTAACACTTTACCTATTTGTCCAATATAGTTGTTTGAAAAATGATAATATGGTTCCAAGGAAATTAATCCCTGCAAAGCTTGAATACGTAAAGACATTCTATGAACAACAGTAGGTGCCAAATCAGGATTACCTTGCGCAATATTATATGGGTCAATCCTAACAAGAGTCGAATCCGTTTGCGAACTTGTTGGGTAATCACTATTTGAACGATATTTCAGCTTAAGACTCAACATAGGATGAACTTTATACATCATAGTAAAGAAAGGCTGATATATCATATAATTATTCTTATTTCCCTGTACATTCAACTGACTATGCTCTGCAGCTAAACCAAGCTGCATACTCAATTTATTATTCATACGATACGAGTAATATCCATAAAGCATATTACGCATTTCGTTGGAATTATATTTATAATCATTAGAATTTGAAGAGCCTGCGCCTAATGCCTCTAATGAAATATTATAATCCTTATTGCTTTGTTTCCATACATTTGAATA
>JAOZSY010000261.1 GCA_029939445.1 Bacteroidales bacterium | reverse complement strand
TGGTGTGCTGTATAAAGACATTGAGCATGCCGTTATTTGGTAGTTTATCTCTTAGCAAATCATTAATATGATGTGTAATAAGATGAACTCCTCTACTATATTTTGGTAGTGTTATATGATATTGTTTTGTCATCAGATTTTGTATATAATAGCCGTGATAGAAAATTGAATTTAGTAAATAGCCTATTTTGTGCCTAGTCGATGCATAATTTCTTTGCATAGCGTATTTATACTGACTAAAACGTCAGTACGTTACGGAATAAATTATAAAGAAGAATAGGTGCAAAAGAGGCGTTTAATATTACAAATTCCTATATCGGTTAGTATAAGATATGATTTTAGAAACGCCTAATACTATTCCTCCTCAGGAAGTGCTACCCAATCAATCTTTTTAAAAGTAAACTCATCAAAATGAAAATCAGGATTTGGAATATTTATTTTGAAACTTTTTACTTTTTCAGATTCTACCTCAAAGAAAATATTGCCCTGAGGTAATGATGGAACTGCTGTAAACTCAACAATAAAAGTATCGGCGTCATATTTTATAGCATTGCCTTCCCATAGATTTGTTCTGAGTAGATTTACATATAGTTTCCCACCTTTTTTCTTAATGGTAGCATTTCCATAGATTTCACTTTTGTATAAGCCAGCATACTCTTTGAGCTTTAAACTAGGGTCATTAGCATTTTCTTTTTCTGCATTTTCTTCTTTTATATAGCCTTTAAGCTGATAAGGTAGAAATAGCTTGCTCCAATCCTTATTTTCGTCAGAAAGGAATGCATCTAGTATTTTATATGAAATAGGATTGTATAATGAAGATGTGCTATTTGTAAGTATTACAAACCCAATATTTGCCTCAGGCACAAAACAGCTATAGGTTATTACGCCATCGTATCCTCCACTATGGCTAACTACTTTATATCCATGATAATCCATCAAAGACCAGCCCATGCCATAAGAGCGGAAATGTGTACTTGGCCACATTCTATTATATCCTTCACTTACCGTGAAATTAGTTGCCGGAGTGAGCATTTTAGTGCTTTGCTTACTTGTGAATATCTCTTTATTATTGTAAGTACCTTTAGCAAGTTGAAGCATGATCCATTTGCTCATATCTTCAATGTTTGAGTTAATAACTCCAGCACCTCCAATATTATCCCAATTCATCAACTCTATTTTAATAGTTTGGTCATTGATAACATTATAAGGAGTGCATACATTGTCTAATTCTTTTAAATCATTAATGCTAGTATATGAGTTTTTCATTCCTAATTCATCAAAGAAGTGTTTTTTAAGAAAATCATCATAAGACATTCCCGATACTTTGGCAATTATTTCGCCAGCAGCGATATACATTATGTTGCTATAGCCAAATGTGGTTCTAAAGTCGTATTCTGGTTTTAGTAAGCGAGCTCTACGAACAACTTCTTCTCTTGAGTATGTTGTTCCATACCATATTAGGTCGCCACTAAATGTTTTTAATCCACTACGGTGGCTCAATAAATCTTCTATTGTAAAATGCTCTGTTACATATTCATCATACAATGAGAAATATGGCAATATGCTTTTTACTTTTGTGTCCCAATTTAGTTTTCCTTCATCTACCAATATTGCAATTGCTGCAGCGGTAAAAGCTTTAGTATTTGATGCCACTGGGAATATTGTTTGCGGTGTTACAGGCTTTCCTTCTTCAATATTTCTAAAACCATATCCTTTGCTAAATATTAAAGAATCACCTTTGATAATACCTATTGCCATTCCAGGTACTTTCCAATCAGTAATGCTTTTTGCAAAATAAGCATCAAGGCTATCAAGGTTTGTGTTTTTTACTTGCGCTTTTGTATTTACGGATAATGCTATAAATCCAATGAAAAGCAATATTTGGAATAATCTCATGGCTTGTTTTGTTAAGTATTATTAGAGCAACAAAAATAGGGTTTATTTTAACGTTCAATAATTTTTATTTTCACACTTGTTTGAGCGCCAAGTTGACTCACAAACTCCTTAAAATATGATTTTGTATTATTAAAATCCATTTTTGGAGGACATATATAAAACAATAATTCATGAAGACTTCCATTATACTTATACGATATTTGAATGATATCCCTATTAGTTTTTAATGTTCTTGTAATCATCATTGCTATATAATCTACTTCCGATAATTCAATCTTCTTGGTGGATAGCTTATAGTGTATTAATTTATTTTTTGATTTATCAATCTTTATAATTGGCTTAAATACATTCCTGCTAATTTGCTTCTCAAAACTCAAAAAACTCTTTGTAATAGTATATCTAAATTCTCCAAATTTGTTTGATATCGCTGTATTTGATTGAAAATTGCTTATTGATTCAGCACTATCAAAAACACTAAGTAAATCTTTTTGTGTTTTCCATATTCGGTAGAATGTGCGTAAGCTGAAAATAATTAATATAAAAGGAATTGTAATGTATTTGTTAATTAGTAATATCCAAAGAATACTAATTATTAAAAGAGCTGTGAAATTTAAAATGGTTTTTGATCTTGATGTCATTTTTGATGTTTGTAGTATGTAAAGTTTTCCAGCTGCTCCGCCGTTGCTGCGCTCCCGACAACTGCTCGGGATGTATCGCGTTGTAAATAATAGATTTAGCCAAATTAACTCTGTTTCAATTTATAAATACTTCAATCATTTAGCAAATATATGAATTTTACTTTATGCCTAAAACAATACCTCAAATATTTCTTGTATTTTGTTGTTTGTTATAATGATGCATAGCGATGAGAATTAATATATCGTACCAACGCCATGGTGGTATTATTGTGTGTGGGGATGTGTGTTTTCTAAAATAATTTAAAACTAAGGCTCATTTCTTCAGTTTTATCCTCGCAAGTCTTACTGTATTTTTTTAATAACTCACCATATCTCTTAATTCCAACCAATGCGGCATTGTCACATTCAGGTGAAAGATTTTGAATTATTGTCAAATTTTCAATTGTACATTCTGTATTAATATGAAATCGTACTTTTACAGTTCCCTGCACACCATTTTCCTTTGCTATCTCTGGATATGAAAGTAGGATCCTAATTATAGGTTGTAAATAAACATTTTGGTCATAATCAAAACGTTCAATAACTTCTCCATTTTCTTTCTTTGTATACCATATTCCAACCCTTTTATTATTATCATGGTCATAACTTGATCTTTTTTCTTCGTAGAAATATGTATCCCAAACCCCTATTTTTTTTCCATCATGATAAACCCCTATTAATCTTTTGAAAGAAGACATATTCTCTATCCATTTACCCTCTTTTTTTCCATTTTGATAATTTCCATTTTGTTTTATATAGTCATCTATATTAGTTACACCACTCGCAATCAGTTTTAAATTATTATTAGTCAGTCGAAAATATGAAACATATTCTCCATGTTTGATATTCTTGTTAGATCTAAGAACATAATATGATCGTGATATTTGCTTGGATTTATGAAATTTTACAATAACTTTCTTAACTTTTTGGCTATAACAAAATGTTGTT
>JAOZSY010000479.1 GCA_029939445.1 Bacteroidales bacterium | reverse complement strand
TTACTACGATATTTTATTATAAGTTTGTAACTGAATAAATCGAACGTTCTATTTATTCAAGAAAAACAGGAAGCCTCACCAAATTCGCGATACGGTAAAAGCTCCCTGCTATAATTAAACATGTGGCAAGCAAGCTAGCCACACTAATAGTTTGCAAAAATAATAAATTTTTACGTATGAAAAAATTAGATTTAAACGCTTTGGGCATTGTGGAAATGGATGCTAGAGAATTGAAAGAGGCTGATGGAGGTACTGAGATTGGATATTGGCTTGGCTACTATGGTGATATAGTAGTAGATGCAGTCGGAGATGCAATAGCCGCAATAGGAGAAACTCTTTCACATGTACATGTAAGTAGATAATTATAAATAACTAAAACATGAAAACATTTAACTTAAATTCACTTGGAGTAAAAGAACTAACAAGTGTCGAATTAAAGGAAAACAATGGTGGGATTTGGCAATATGTATTTGCTGGATTATTATATTTAGCATCTGAATTTGATGACATTAAACAAGGTGTTAAAGATGCAGAAGCTGGTAATGATTACAATTATACTGGCGGATAAATTATTTAACAACCTCTCACTTAATTAGATAATCAAGTGAGAGGTTAAACGAAAACTATGAAAAAAAAAACAAACATAAAGACCATGCTTTATCCTTCAATAATATTTCTAGGTTTATTAGTAATGTCTAAATATAAACTCTTTTATATAGATGAAATTCCATATTTCCTTGCTTACTATCTTGCAAAATTCTATTATTTACTATTTTAAAAATGCCAATAAATCAAAACATTAATGTTTATTTACTTAAACAACGAAGAGTTATATTCATAATAATAGGAGTATTTTTATTATTAGTAATAAATTTAGTAATAACTTCTATTCCATTTTTAGCAAGTATTGATAGTGTTTCACCTAAGAAAAAACTTATAGAATCTGGAGTAATTACTGCTTTTATTACAGTAATTATTATTGCTCCAATTATAGAAACTATTTTATTTCAGTATTTACCCATTACTATAATTTCCTTTTTTTTAAAAGAAAACAAGTATATTAAACCAATTACTA
>JAOZSY010000478.1 GCA_029939445.1 Bacteroidales bacterium | reverse complement strand
AAAAGATTATAATCTACAATCCACATCGCCAGGAATAGATGCAGGAACAGATGGAAGTGATATTGGTGAATATGGTGGTAATAGCCCATTTGTTTGGGGTGGTGCTTTTACTATTCCAAAAGTAACTCAACTTAATATTGTTAACCCTATTATTAATCAAGGAACTAATATAGATATAAACGTAAAGGCAAAGAAAGCAGATTTATAAACTCAAAACTTAGGAATTATGACACGACTTATCCGAAATACTATCGGAGTAGTGCTTTGCCTTTTCTTTGTTTTGCCGCAGCTAAATGCCCAGCAAATACAATATGCAGAATATTTCTTCGATAACGACCCCGGCAGAGGTAATGCAATATCAGTTAGCATCACCCAGGCCAACACAATAGATGCTTCGTATAGCATCTCAACATCTAGCCTTAGCTCAGGCATGCACTTTTTGTACTTTAGAGTGCAAGATACAGATGCAAGTTGGAGCTTAAGCGATTCACGGCTTTTATATATTTCTAGCACAAATGCTAGTGATATTTCAGCCGCAGAGTATTTTATTGATAACGACCCTGGTAAAGGGGCCGCAACATCAGTGTCAATAAGTGCTGGTGCTAATATCGATATTACAGAGTCTATTGCAACATCAGGCTTTAGTACGGGCATTCATTTTCTTTATTTTAGAGTTAAAAATGATGATGGTGTATGGAGCTTAACCGATTCCAAATTATTATATATATCTGCAAATAGCTCTACACAAGATATTACTAAAGCAGAATATTTTATTGATACTGACCCAGGTTTTGGAAATGCTACTGATGTTTCTATAAGCGCGGGAGCAACTATTAATATTAATGAGAGTATTAATACATCTAGCTTAGGAACAGGTATCCATTTTCTTCATTTTAGAGTAAAAGATGCTAATGACGTTTGGAGTCTTACCGATTCTAGATTATTGTATATTTCTGCAAATAGCTCTACACAAGATATTACTAAAGCAGAATACTTTATTGATACTGACCCTGGTTTTGGAAATGCTATTGATGTTTCCATAAGTGTGGGAGCAACTATTAATATAAATGAGAATATTA
>JAOZSY010000260.1 GCA_029939445.1 Bacteroidales bacterium | reverse complement strand
ATTAACTTCTTCATATATCGTTTTTATTTATATATTTTCAAAAAAAATATTTTTCATTAACAACTAACCATTAATAATTAAACATTAATAATTAACCATTAATAATTAAACATTAGTAATTAACAAGCTCTCCATTCAATATCATAGTATCCACCTTATTATCACCATAAGAATAAGTCCAATAATGATAAGTAGGCATTTCTTTAGTTATAATAAGATTTGCTTTTTTTCCTTTGGTAATACTACCAAGCTCTTTATCTACACCCATAGCATAAGCCGAGTTTATTGTGGTAGAGTGAATCACTTCTTGCGAAAGCATTTTAAACATTATAGAACCCATTGCAGCAATAAGTTGCATATTTCCTGAAGGCGAAGAGCCTGGGTTAAAATCACTTGCCAAAGCCACAGGAAGCCCTGCATTAATCATATTTCGCACAGGAGCATGAACCATTCCAAGGAAGAATGCCGCGCCAGGCAATAATGTTGGCATTGTTTTAGATTTCAATAAAACCTCAATCTCTTTATCTCCAGTAAATTCTAGGTGATCAACCGAAAGAGCATTATATTTTACTCCAACCTGTATTCCTCCACTATAGTCAAGCTCGTTGGCATGAATTTTAGGAATCATACCATATTTTGATGCAGCTTCAAGAATTCTATCAGTTTCGTCAACAGTAAAGAATCCCTTATCGCAGAAAACATCAACATAATCGGCCAATTGCTGCTCTCCTACTTGTGGAATCATCTCGTTTACAACAAGATCCACATAATCCGACTGTCGGCCTCTAAAGTCTGTAGGCACAGCATGAGCACCTAAGAATGAAGACTTTATTGTAATTGGAGTTTCCTCTTTCAAGCGCTTAATAACTCTAAGCATCTTCAATTCACTTTCCAAAGAAAGACCATATCCACTCTTAATCTCAACAGCACCAGTTCCCATGGAAACAATACTATTAATACGATTCAACGATTGATTATAAAGTGACTCCTCGCTAGCCTCCGCTATTCTTTTTGCAGAATTCAGAATTCCACCACCACGAGCAGCAATCTCCTCATAAGAAAGACCTTTTATTTTATCAATATATTCCACCTCGCGGCTACCATCATATACCAAATGAGTATGCGAATCAGCAAATGCAGGGAATACCATTTTTCCAGAGGCATCAATTACTTTTTCGATATTAGTATTTAGCACCTCATTTTGCAAATCAATCATAGAGCCAAAGCTAGCAATTTTATCGCCATTTACAATAAGGTATGCATCTTCAATAGTATTTAATTCAGCCATAGCTTTACCACTTGTATACAAGCGATTATCTTCTATTACCTGAACTAATTCTTTTATATTTTTAATTAATATATTCATATAGATATACTCTTATGTTTGAGCGCAAATATAATAATTTTAAAAGGAAAATTAATACTAATTATTTACGGATTTGTATTGTTTATTAACTACCTAAAGAATAGCTACGACATAAGCTCAGAAGCCATAGCTAGAGCCGATTTATTATTTTCATCACCACTAAGCATCATGGCTAATTCACTTTTTCGCTGCTGTGTATCCAAAAGCACAATATCGCTAAAGGTAATATCATTAAGCTCTTTTTTGAAAACTTTATAATGGAAATCGCCTTTAGAGGCTATTTGCGGCAAATGCGTTATTGCTATTACTTGCATATTATCAGCCATTTGACTCATCACATCGCCAACTTTGGTAGCTATATCACCAGAAACTCCAGTATCAATTTCATCAAAAATTACAGTAGGAAGATTATTATTAGACGAAAGCATTGATTTTAAGGTCAATACAACCCGCGACAATTCACCACCAGAAGCCACTTTAGCCAAAGAATCTGCTTTATGCCCCTTATTTGAGCTAAAAAGAAAATCTATTTCATCAATTCCATTGACAGTTACATTATCGAGTATATTTACAGATATTTGAAAATCAGCATCTTTCATCCCCAATCCTTGCAATCCCTTATTTATTCTCCGCATTATTCCAGGAATAGAACTAAGCCTCTTTTTTGAAAGCACTGCAGCCTTACTTTCCACTATAGATTTTGCTTCTTTATATTTAGATTCTAGTTTTATAATATCCTGCGACATACTAGCAAACTCCTGAAGCTTAGTATCTAATAGATTTTTATACTCCAATAATTCTTCTACAGTATGCAATCTATGTTTCTGTTGCAAATGAAGAATCATATCCAACCTATCTTGCAATTGCTTAAACTTATTGGGGTCGAACTCAGTTTCTTCATTTAGCTGCTCATACTCTACTGCTATATCCTGCAGCTCTATTAGGCTAGAGCTTATTCTCTCGTATAATTTACTATAACTTTCCGAAAAAGAATTTAAGGACTGTAGTTCGAGCATTAACGCCTCTAAGCTAGATACTATATTCTCATCTTTTTGACTTAAACTCTGCGTTGTATTATGCAAAGCTAATTTTATAAGTTCAGCATTATCAAGTATTTGAAGTTCAGAGCGCATCAGCGTTTCCTCACCTTCAACAAGAGCAGCTTCCTCTAGCTCTTCAAACTGAAATTTAATAAAATCATATTGCTTTTGTGCTTCTTCTTCCTTTAATATTAATTCAGAAAGCTCCTTTTGAATTATCTTACATTTCTTATAATTAAAAACATAATCCTTAAGCTGTATCTCTGTGGATGCAAGATTATCAAGCATTGCTATCTGAAATTCAGATTTCTTATATATATAAGTTTGATTTTGGCTATTAACATCTACCAAAAGAGATGCAAAAGCCTTTAACTGCACTAGACTTGCAGGAGTGTCATTAATAAAAGCCCTAGACTTGCCAGTACTAGTAATTTCTCTACGAATTCTTAATTCAGCTTCTTTATCAAAATCATATTCTGTTAGTAGAGAGATTATTTTATCACTAGGATTATCATAAACAGCCTCAATAATGCACTTATTATTCACTTTCTCATTAACTACACTCTTATCTGCTCTATTGCCCAGAACGAGGCCTAAAGCACCTATAATAATAGACTTACCAGCTCCAGTTTCTCCGGTAATAACATTTAGCCCAGAGTTAAAATTAAGCTCCAGCTTATCTATTAATGCATAATTATTTATGAAAAGTGTTTTTAACATTAAAACAATTTATTTATTTTAGTTTAAATTGTAGATAATTAATTGCATAACCTAAAGCAGAGAATTTTTTCTCATAAAAAGTTTTTATGGATTTAACCTCCTCATAACCTTCTACATTATACAAATCTTTTACCGAAAGCAGAAGCTCATGACCTTGTTCTTCAATCATTTCAAGAGTATAATCAAATAATGGTTCATTATCGGTTTTAAAGTTAATTATAGCCCCTTTTTTAAGAATCTTATCATAATACTCCATAAACCTTGGCGAAGTAAGTCGCTTATTCTCTTTCTTTGGTTGGGGATCAGGAAAAGTAATCCAAAGTTCATCAACTTCACCCTCACCAAATATATTTGGCACCATCTGCACATGATTGCGAATAAATGCCACATTTGTCATTCCTTTATCATTAGCATCGGTACAGCCACGCCACA
>JAOZSY010000259.1 GCA_029939445.1 Bacteroidales bacterium | reverse complement strand
CTATACCATCCATCACAGGCATATTAATATCAGTAATAACTAAATCAGGTTTGTATTTATGATAGAGTTCAAGTCCATGATTACCATTTTTAGCAATATAGAAATTTGCAACATGTTTCTCTAATAACCTTTGGTATAAATGTCTTATAGTTTCATTATCATCTACAAAAAGTACAGATAAATTATGTCTATTTGCAGGAGTTATATCTTTTTTCATTTTAATTTTATTTAAGAAATTGCTTTTCTAATTTTTCATACAATTCCTTTGCTAAAATTGGCTTGAAAAAATAATCGTCACATCCTGATTCATTAATACTATCATACTCTTCTCCGACAACATAAGCAGTTTGAATTATTATTGGAATATTTGAATCTATTCTTTTTATCTGTTTTGTTGCTTCTAGTCCATTCATTACAGGCATACGAATATCCATAAGAATAAGGTCTACTTCTTTATTACTCTTTATATAATCAACAGATTCTTGTCCATTTTTAAGCCATACAGTAGTAGCATTTGTCTTCTGCAACTGTTTCTTTATCAGTATATAATTAATCTCTATATCATCAACTACTACAATTGTTTTGTCGTGCCAGTTATTCATTATCATCTATTTGTTTTTGTTGATCATCAATATCTAATGGGATATGAAATATAAACTCAGAACCATTACCAAGTCCACTCTTTACTCTTATATCACCACCCATTATTTTTAAATAAGTCTTGCAAATTGCCAAGCCCAAGCCAGCTCTTTCATCTACAGAATTACTACTAAGAGTTACTTGCATAAAACGTTCAAATATAAAATTTTGTTCTTCTTCAGGTATTCCAATGCCAGTATCCTTAACGTAGAATTCTATAATATCATCAGAAATACGATAGCCAAATTTAACGCTACCTCTTTCAGTATATTTACAGGCATTATTTACAACATTTACTAATACCTGCTTCAATCTCATTCTATCACTACTAATAAAGAAATCATGATCCTTACCGTTATTATAAGAGAACTCTAGATTTTTCTCTATAACATCGTTATTCATTTCAAACATATCATTAACTTCTTTTGTAAGTTCATTAATATTAAAAGTTTGGATTTCTAATTTCAATATTCCCGCTTCTATCTTTGATATATCCATTATCTCATTAATAAGATTAAGAAGGTGTTCGCCACTATTAACAATAATATTAATAAACTCGTTTAATTCATCTTCATCTTCAGCCTCAGTAAGTAAATTTGCAAAACCAATTATTCCATTCATTGGAGTTCTAATTTCGTGGCTCATATTTGCCAAGAATGTTGATTTTAATTTATCAGCTTGTTCTGCTCTTTCTTTGGCTTTTTCTAACTTCTTTTCTATTATATTTCGTTGTAATATCTCGTTATTAAGCTCAATATTTTTTACCATTAATGAATCTGTTCGATCTTTAACTTTAGCCTCTAAACTTAAATTAATATCTCTTATTTCACTATTCTTATATTCTAGTTGTCGTAATAAATCAAAATTCTTTCTATCGGATATCTCCATATGAAATGAAGCAAACATTCCAATAAAATTTGCCCCTATAAAAAAGAAATTATTAGTTAATACGATATCTATATCATTTTTGAAAATACTTATTGCTAAAAAATTATAAATAATAATAGAAATCCAACCCGCTAATGATGAATACAAATATCTCAGTTTTATAAAAGTAGATCCTGAAAAAAAGATTAGCATAAAACCACTACTATATAACGAATCACTTGGTAGCTGTACTATCATAACTATTACTCCCGTTGCTGCAACTATATATGCAAAAAACAATAGTTCTTGCCAGAATTTATTAAAGGCTTTTGTAAAAGATATTGCAAAAACAAAGAGTAATAAAGGAACTACAATAAGAAATCGTATTTGTAAGAATTGCTTTAGAAATGTTTCTGCTGTTAATACATCTAAATATCCAAATAATGAGTACATTGCTGCTAAAATCAAAAAAGCTACTCTTGTAGTATTTAATGATTTAGTAAAGTAATTATCCAGAAATTCATCTTCTATTTCACTAGAAAATTTATATTTAAAACTATTCATAGAAAAAATATAAATTCATAAAAAGTTATTTTCACTAACAATAAATAGAAATACATTATATTAGTTAGTTGTTTTAAAATTATATAACTTAAGTACAAAATACCAAAGCTAAGTTTAGTGCTTAGCAAAAGTAGGGATTTAATTCTAACTATTAACACTTTTTAACCAAAATATTCTAATATACATTATTAATAATTGTTTTGAATAAAATGTTATTTTTTAAGAATTAAAAAACTTAAATATCTAGAATAATAAATGAGCTACTATTATTAATATTACTGTATAACAATGCTTTACTGACTTATTATATTTTAATATAGCTTCAGAATAATATACCTATTCTAGTAAATTAAGAGAAAGTTACTTCTATAATATTAACTATTCTATCTTAATCGTTCCGAATCACGAATAAGTTTTTGATCCTTACGAATATTCCTATTTGCAAGTATTAGTAATAAAACAGTAACAATTGGAAAAAAGGCTGCTACATCATAAGTTGGTGTAGTAGCAACGGTTTCGAGCTTAGAAACCATATCCGAGAACAGAAAAATGCCTGCCAATAAAGCAAAATTAAATAGCAATGCAATCATATTAATAGCAAGTTGTTGTTTACGATTATTATATCTGAAAATACTTGCTATTGATAATATTGCCAAGATAGACGCTAAAATAGGTAAAGGCCATATTTCTGGCAATTCACTAACTAAACTAAGAGAATCAACACCTTCAAATCGAAATATATTCATATAAAACACAACATCACCAATATGGAATACAACAACTGGTAAAAATGACATTATTGCGATTAGTATAAAAACTAATGCTAAGTAGATTGATTGCACTCTTTGTATCATAACTATGGTCTTCTGTTATTTATAAGAAGTGGCAAATATAATTATTAATTGCATCATAATTATAGTAAAAGTAAATAATACAAAGTAAATTATCTCTAATACATAAAAGGTTTTAATGTATTTTTGCTATCATGAAATTTTAATACTATGACTTTAGAAGAACGATATAACAAAGCAAAATTACAAGAATTGGTTAGTATTATTGAAAATAAAGATGATTATACTAAAAATTGTATTGATATTGTAATTATTGAGTTGAAAAATAGAAATACAAACAAAGGTGTAGTTGAAAAAATTGCAGAAGAAATACTTAGAGATAATTTCAAGTTATTTTTAATAACATTTGTACCATATAATACAAGAATAAAAGAATATAATAGCGAGTTTGTTAGTAAAGAACGTATTCTAGAAATACAGAAGGAAGAATTTGATAAATGGCAAGAAAGGAAAGAGCTTTTTGAGTTTGATGTATGGAATTATGCTATTGGTGGAGCACTTTAATCAGTATCCCAAATAAATTAACACATATATTAAATGATTTTAACCCTTTTGAAATCGTTATAAATATCACTTGTCTCTATATAACAATTAAACTATCTTCGCAGAAATAACTAAATAATAAATAATGGATTTATT
>JAOZSY010000258.1 GCA_029939445.1 Bacteroidales bacterium | reverse complement strand
AGGGGTGTAATTAATATTTTTAATGGTTCTACAGGGTTTCGTGTGGGTCAAGAATAAAATTATTATAAAGTATCTAAATTCTAAGTTATAGTAAGCAGTGAGCAGTAATCTGTAATTATCAAACAGCACTATGTATTACAGATTACTGATATACTGAATACTGATTACATTTTAGAAAATTTGTAATAATTAGGAAATTGCAAAACCCACGATAAAACTAGTAGTACCTTAATTAATAGATGTATTTATGTATCTATTATTTATACATTTGTAAACTATTAAAAAACTAGTTTATAAATGCAAGTAAAATTAAACGGTGATATAAGGTTAGGTATAATATTAGTTCTGCTATTATGCTTTTCAGTGCCTACTTTCTCTCAGGATTTGCAGAAAGATGATAAAATTGTAAACATTAATACTACTAGAATAACAGACCTTTCTAATAATTTATCGCTTTGGTTATATGGTATTAATAAAATATATAACTTCTCAATAGTAAATAAAGAGTCGGGGCAAATGCTTGATTTTAGACCAAACTCGGCAACTAAAATGGGCTTAGGATTTAATTATAAATGGTTAGGACTTGGTGTTGCTTTTAATATACCATGGGCTAAAAATGATGATGATATATATGGCCATACTCAAAGAATAGATTTACAGATTAATATTTTTGCTCGTTCCTTTGGGTTTGATATGTCAGCTCAATATTATAAAGGATATTATATTGCCAATCCTAATGACTATATGAATTGGAACAAAAAACAATATCCTTTATTGGAGGATTTAATTACCTTAAGTACTGAATTATCAGGATATTATTTTACTAACCATAAGAAATTCTCTTATCGTGCAGCATTTGTTAGGAACGAGATTCAAAAGAAAAGTGCTGGTAGCTTTATCATAGGTGGATATTTACGTAGTGATATTTCCACTTCTCCAGGTGGTTATATTCCTGATGAGTTTCCTGATGAATATAAGGACACCTTTGATATTTCAGGTTTTAGCTCTGTAAATATTGGGATTACAGCTGGTTATACTTATACTCTTGTATTTTTAAAGAATTTCTTTATAAATATGTCATTGGTGCCTGGCATTGGTTATAAGCGGTCTGTTATGTATGACAATAATAATGAACTTTATAGAAATGATGGTGCTTCTATGCGTCTTGTAGGGCGTATTGCTTTGGGATACGAACATCCTGAATTTTTTCTTGGTATAACAAGTATCTCCACAAGTAACTCTATTAGTTATGATAATGTTATAGCATCTTCCTCAAATTCTAAATTTAGATTCTTTGTTGGTAAGAGGTTTAATTGTAAGAAGAAATAATACTTTAGATATGAAAACAAAACACTCTGGTGCTAAATATTCTGCAATTGTGGGTATTGGCGAAAAACTTGCAAAAATAGAAAGAGAAACAGAAGAGAAGTTTTTAAAATTAAATAGAGGTATTCCTGCTGTTACTAATATCGATTTGTCAGAAATAATTCCATTGATAGATTTTAATTCTAATAAAATACAGGTTTATCCTCCTAATTCTGGATTGCCAGAGCTTAAAGAAGCTATTAATAAGTTCTATTTTCATAATACCACTTTTGTTGATAATATATTTATTACTGCTGGTGGTATTAATGCTCTGGATTTGGTTATTAAAACATTGGATATCGATAGGGTTGTACTTCCTGAGTTTTATTGGGGTGCATATTCTAATATTCTGAAAATTAATAGGGTAGATGAAGGTACTTATTTTTCTTTTAGTGAACTAAAGAATAATGCTAGTGATTATTCTGGCTCTGCAATAATTATCTGTGATCCTAATAATCCTGTTGGTAATAAGTATGAAGATGATATGTTGCTAGATGTTATAAAAACACTTAGCGATAATAATGTGGTTGTGATATGGGATAGCCCTTATCGTAGAATATTTATTGAAGAAGCTCAAGATAAGTTTTATGATAAATTAGCTAGTTATGAGAATGTTATCATAACTGATAGTTTTAGTAAAGCAATAGGACTTAGTGGGCAGCGATTGGGATTTATTCACAGCTCAAATATTGAGTTTAATGCGGAGCTAAATATAAATATCCTTTTTGCTACAAATGGAATAAATGCCTTTGCTCAAATTTTGGTTGAGAAAATACTTACTACTGCTGTAGGTCAAAAAGCTGCCAAAGATTTTCGTGAGAAAACTAAAACTGATATGCTTAAGAATATTAAGTTTTTGAGAGAAAAGAAATTATTGGCAGAGGAGTTCTATGATAATTCTGTTCCTGTTGGAATATTTGTAATCCTCAATAAAAATGAGAAGGAACTCCTTGATGCTAAAATTGGCAGTGTTTCAATGGCTTATTTTACCCAAAAGAGTAAGGAATATGGTGAGAAGTTTGCACGTATTTGTATAGCTGTACCTCATGAGGAGTTTAAAGAGTACTTTGATAATTTATAGAAAGAACTACGGGCAAGATGCCCGTGTTACATCGAAAGTAATACTTAATTTCATCTTATATAGAACTACGGGCAAGATGCCCGTGTTACAATGAAAGCTGCACATAAATGGTGTATCTCGGGCATCTTGCCCGAAGATGAAAGAAGTACGTAAGCTGGTATAGTTATTATAAATCAAATTTTTAGAAAAAAATAGATAGTACTGAATTTAATATTATACTAGAACTACGGGCAAGATGCCCGTGTTACATCGAAAGTAATACTTAATTTCATCTTATATAGAACTACGGGCAAGATGCCCGTGTTACAATGAAAGCTGCACATAAATGGTGTATCTCGGGCATCTTGCCCGAAGATGAAAGAAGTACGTAAGCTGGTATAGTTATTATAAATCAAATTTTTAGAAAAAAATAGATAGTACTGAATTTAATATTATACTAGAACTACGGGCAAGATGCCCGTGTTACGGTGAAAACAACTACTTTTGTACCTTATTAATATAAAATTTAATACAAATGCGCATTTCAATTTTACTATTCTTATCATTACTACTATTATCCTGTGGTACAACTCATAAATTACAAAGCAATATAAGTGAAGATAATTTCACGGAATCACAAATTGAGCTTATTTATTCTGATAAAGTTAGTACACCAATGCGAGTATTGCTTATAAACAATGCTAAGGATTCTGTTATATTGCGCTCAAAGAGTAAGCATGTTTATGTAAATGCGAATGATAGTATTCTGAAATATTTTGCTCAGCGATTATATAGCACAGTTACTAATCCTAATAATCCAGGAGTGGGAATTGCCGCACCACAGGTTGGTATTCTTAAAAATATTATTTGGGTTCAGCGTTTTGACAAGGAGCAAGAGCCTTTTGAAGTATATTATAATCCTAAAATTGATAAATACTCGGAACTTAAACAAACAGTATTGGAAGGTTGCCTTTCTATTCCTGATATTCAGGATAGTTTAAATATGCGAGCATATTCTATTCTCTTGCAATACGATAATCCAAATGGAGAGCATATTTGTGAAATGATAGAAGATTTTACGGCAGTGATTTTTCAGCACGAAATTGACCACCTAAATGGTATTTTATTTACCGATCATCTG
>JAOZSY010000257.1 GCA_029939445.1 Bacteroidales bacterium | reverse complement strand
AGTGCTGCAAATATAGTTAATAATTATCATAATCACAAATATAAATTGATGTTTTATTAATAAGAACCGTTAGGGATTTGACTTGGGATAATTCATAAAACAAATTATTTATTTTACTATTGGATGCAACCTTTTTCCATAAAACTAATCATAGAAACTAGATTTACTACTTTTATAAACTTATAAGAATGAGCAAGTATGGGGAAGTTAACTATTTTTACTAGGCGCAATTATGTATTGATTATATCATTATTAATAATTTTTTTGATAGTAGTACTACTCCCTTCCTAATTATATCTACATCCAAGCATCTTTACTGCTCTCTATCTTAAATAGAATATTATTAGCTGTATTATAAGCAAGTTTATCATCTATATAAGGAATTATAATTTGAGTTCCTGCAGCAGTATATAGCACTATGGTAGCCAAATTGCGCCTTTTCATAAATATACTTTGCTTTATACTAACCGACTGTATTTTATACATATACATTCGTTTATAAGTATTCCCAATTTGCCCTTTGTTAATTTCAATAATATCTTCGTTAAGCCTAAAATTACGCTTTCTATAATCAAGAAAAAGAAGCCCCGCCAATATCAGCTCTATTGATACTAGCGGAATAAAGTATCTAATATCCATAAGCTTATCGCCCAATAATAATAGTAAAATAATTGGAGATAATATAAGGGTAAATAATATAAAATTCTTAATAAAAAACCAGCCATGCGTTTTTACTGCTTTTGAAAACTCTTCATTATTATTATATAAATCTTCTTCTATTATTTTTTGTTGTTCACTACTGCAAGCAGGGATATTTATCTTCTGATCTTTTTTTACATTATTTGCAGCCGATGCTTGATATAAGGTCAAGCTTTTAAAGCCAAGAAACTTTTTTATGGGGTTATCATCATAGATTATCAATTGAATTTTTCGCAATGGAATATTAATTTTCTTTATATTTAGTAGCCCATAACTAATAATATAATTACTATCATCGTGTAGCATTCTGAAATTATAATACTTAATAATCATCTTAATAATTGATGCCACAAGAGCAAAAATAAAAAGCATTACAACAAATGTAATGAGAATACTTGTTCCTAATTGAGCAACATTTTCAATACCTTTCTCGGCATATTCTTCAATCTGATTCTGAAATCTATTTCCCAATTGATAATAAAAACTATAAACAAAAGCCACAACCACCATCAGGTTTCTTAAATGATTCTGACTTATCCCAACTTTTAATAAATCCTCAACACTTAATGTAATAATTGGCTTATTAACTGCTTGCTGAGTATTTTTAATATTGTCGGAATTTATCTCATTATTTACCGAAGAATTAGTTCTTATTTGCCCAAATTTCCTCTCAAATTCTGATGCCAATTCCTTCTTTATTGCAATAAGTTCTATCTCTGCATTTTTGGCACCTGCGGTATCAATTTCTACCGTTACTACTCCCAATACTCTTTGAAAAATATTCTGCTTTATATTTACAGTCTGTATTCTATCAATAGCCACTGCAAGTTTAATTTTCTTAAGATAACCTTTGCGTACAACAAACTCATCTCCTTCTATATTAAATCTAAAATACCAATACGATAAACTTCCATTGATAAGAATAAATAGAGTTCCTGCAATGGTAAGCCAAAAGTATAACTCATTTTTATTATCGCCATCTTTTATTATAAAAAGAAGTAAGATTGGCCATGCACCTTTTAGAATTTTACGTAGAGTTTGCACTGCAAAAAGTAATAAACCTATGGGTGCTTGACGTTGTTTTTTCGACCAGTCTATATTACTCATTATCGGCAATTTTAAGACTTATCTCTTCCTTTAAAGCTTCCGCAGTTTTGGGCATCAATCCCGGGATTAACAGATCGCTGCTGCCACCTCCTGCTGTAAACAGTACCAACTTTGATAAGCCAAACATACGAAGCATTATTCCCTGCCGGATTTCTAAATGCTGAATTCTGTTTTTTGGAACTGCGGTGGTTTTACGGAAAATATATCCTGTTTTATATACAATATCGTGTTTGCGAAGGATATAGCCTTTATGCGAAAAGCCCAATTGAACAAAACCCATACTTATAATCCAGAATGCAATAATTATATTGTAAGCAAGCCAAAATATCCAATTATCAACTTCTATATCGCTCAATAATTGGAAAACTATAAGCGCAATAATTGGCACAATAAAGAAAATCGTATTTCGTATAAATAAATACTTCTTATATCGTAAATCTATAGAAATATAATCTTTATCTTCTATTATTGGTAATTCACTAATTGTAATAGTTTGATTGTCGAAAAGCATATAGTATTTGTTTTTTATTATTATTCCCCTTTAACACCCATTACAAACTCCTCATAATTATCAGGGCTAATCACCTTAAATTCATGATTGGGATAAGTTCGGCTAAACGTCTTGGGAAGCTTCGTATTTTTATTTGCATTCCACTTAAACTCATAAGCGTATAGCGTTCCATCCATTTCTTCAATATAGTCTATTTCTTGCTGATTTTGCGTGCGCCAAAAATAGGTATTAGTCCAAATGTTATTATAATTTATAAGCTTTAAACGCTCACTAATCAGAAAGTTTTCCCATAGAGCACCAATATCTGTTCGCATTTCAAGAAGCCGAAAATCAGCAATTAACGCATTCCGTATTCCATTATCGTAGAAATATATTTTACGGCTCTTGCTTAACTCTTTCTTATGATTTCGACTAAAAGAAGGCAATCTGAAAATAATATATACTTGTTCAAGCAATTGAATATATTTCTCAATAGTTTGATTATCTAGCCCAACGATTTTACTCAACTCATTATACGAAACTTCGCTCCCTAGCTGATAAGCTAATGCCTGCAATAGTTTAAGCAATTTATCAGTTTTTTTAATCTTATCCCATTGCAAGATATCCTTATATAAATAGCTGTCTGATATCAACTTTAACATTTCTTTTTCCTTACCTGCCGATGTTATAACTTCTGGATAATAACCGAAAACCAATCGATGAGGTAGCAATCTGTTTTCCTCAATAAACCCGTGTTGATTTACCATTTCTTCAAAGGAAATAGGGAAAATCTTAAACTCGAATTTTCGTCCTGTAAGAGGTTCATTTATCTTATTAGCTAACTCGAAAGCAGATGAACACGTAGCAATCAGCTGCAAATCGGGCATTTGGTCTGTTATTAATTTAAATTTTAGGCCAATATTTTTAATCCGTTGTGCTTCATCAACAATGATAAATTTATAGTTTGCAAAACTAGCTTTTAAGCGTGTTGCAGATGTGGTTTCAAATATCTTATGGGTATCCAAATCATCTCCATTCAGCCAAAGCACATCATCTTTACCTGAAAAAAGCTCTTTCAATAATGTAGTTTTTCCTGTTTGTCGAGCACCAAAAAGGATAATCGATTTTTTCGTCCCTATTTTCTTCTTGATTTCATTAAGTAATATTCGCTTAACCATGGTATTAAGTTTTTATCCAACAGCAAATATACGATAATTTGCGAATGTAGTCGCAAATTATCTAGATATATTGCGATTACATTCGCAAAACTTACTACTATTTTATATACC
>JAOZSY010000477.1 GCA_029939445.1 Bacteroidales bacterium | reverse complement strand
CTAATCAAGATATTGTTTATTTTTTAGCTTGGTGTTATTAAAAATAATGTATCTTAGCGAAAATCTTTGTTCATTTATAATACTGAAAAGAGTTTATTAAATGTATTGTATTATAAAAATTCATTAGAAGTAAATAATCTCAAAATTTTTAAAAGAAATAAAGAGTCTTCACTGGACTTGTAAATGACATATTATTAAAACATTATATTAACTAAATTAATTATTTATGAAAACAAATTACTTTTTTAAGAAACTAAGTTTGATTCTTAGTTTTGTGTTGATTAGCTCATTTATCTTTGGACAGAGTGTTACTGCTACTTTTAGTGCGGGAGACATCTCTACTGAATATATGAGTTCTCCTACAACAGCTACGACCTCTGCTTGTGCAGATACTCTTGATGTAACATTGCCAGCGGGTGCTGTTATTACAGGTGTAGATGTTGATTATGACATGACTGCTGATGCAACTAATTATGCTTATATGTCGGAGCAAAGATCATTTATTCGTTGTATCACTACTGGTGGCACAGCAGAGGCTGCAGTGTCTCAAGGTGTAGGATATTCACCAGGTACTTATGCATACTCACGAACGGGTTTAACAATTGCCAATGCAATAACAGGTGGAGGAATAATCCAATTTGAAATGAATGCATTCCGTACTTATGGCGGATCTGGATGTGGTTTTGATTATAGTAAAGTTGATAATAGCACATGGATTGTTACTGTTAACTATTTTATTCCTGTTGCTCTTGATGCTTCTATTGATGAGCTTATTATCCCTGCATATGCATTGCCTAATGATATTAAAGCCGTTGTTAAAAACTTTGGAACTACTACTTTAACTTCAGCTACTGTTAATTGGACAATAGATGGTGTAGCACAAACTGCTTATTCTTGGATTGGTTCATTAGCACAGTATGCTGTTGATACTATTACTTTATCAAATTATACTTTTGCAGTGGGTAGCCATACAGTTATTGCGTCGAGTGCTTCTCCAAATGGAGGAACAGATGGAAATACTGCTAATGATACTACTACTGTTACTGAAATGTATGCTGAAGTATTTTCTAGTTTTCCATATACTGAGGAC
>JAOZSY010000067.1 GCA_029939445.1 Bacteroidales bacterium | reverse complement strand
TTGGCACTGAGGTATACTATATTAACGATGATTTATTGAGAATAATTGAGGATTAGAACAAAAAATTTTGTTGTTCGTTGTTAAGGTAAACTCACTAACAACAAACAACAAATTTATAATATCGAATTATACCGATTCAAAATCAAAAAGCTCTTTTAATTCGTTTCCTTCCTATAAGAGCTTTTATTTAATCTCGGCATAAACCATTGTAAATTTAAAATGTACTTTCAGCGCACTTTAAATAACAATTGGTATTACTAAAATTCCTCAATCACATTGTAAATAGAATCTCTCTCCACAGCCTTGCGCCCAACTTCTTCAATCATCTTCACCATATCTTTTGTACTCATACTTGGCGATTGATCTTCTGCTCCTGCAAGTGAGTATATTTTTGTACTATCGTTAATAGTTCCATCAAAATCATCAACTCCAAACGAAAGCAATAATTGAGAAATATCTTTGCCAATCATTGGCCAATATGCTTTTATATGATCAAAGTTATCTAAGAAAATTCTAGCCATTGCATATAGCTTAATATCTTCTACAACGCTTACTTCTCCCAAATATCCCAGTTCATTATTTTCCATTTTATATTTCAAAGGAATAAAAACATTGAAACCACCAGTTTTATCTTGTAACTCACGAAGGCGGTTAAAGTGGTCAATGCGATGCTCAATATTCTCTATATGTCCGTAAAGAATAGTTGCATTAGTAGGAATTCCCAACTCATGAGCAGTTTTATGTAAATATAACCACTCTTCGCCAGTATCTTTATGAGGGCATACTTTTTGGCGTATTTCTTCATCAAAAATCTCTGCTCCACCACCAGGTATTGAATCCAGTCCATAAGCTTTTAATGCAGCTAAGCCTTCTTTTACATTCATGCCTGAGCGCTTAGCTATATAACTAATTTCTACAGCCGTAAACGCCTTAATATGTATATTGGGACGTATCTTCTTTATGTCTTGAAATAGCTCACCATAATAATGTAAATCCCACTTAGGATGTACGCCACCTACAATATGAACTTCCGTAATGTCAGCATCCATTTCTCTTACCTTATCAAGCATCTGCTCGCGAGAGAATTCCCAGCCATCTTCGCCTTTCTTTTTGTAGTAAGAGCAAAATTTACATGCATAAACACAGTGGTTAGTTGGCTCTATATGTAAGTTTTTATTGAAATATACCTTATCACCATTTTTTCTCTCACGCACTAGGTTTGCTAAATACCCAAGTATTGATAAGTCTGCATTTTTATAAAGTAATATGCCTTCTTCAACGCTAATTCGTTCACCTTTTATTATTTTAAGAGCAATATTTTCAATATCGCTGCCTTTTATTATTTCTTCTATTATCATTATTTTTTTATTGCTGTATTATAAACTTCTGAATTCCTAATTTGGTATTGTCTTTCATCTGTAGAAAGTAAATGCCGTTAGGAAAACTGGAAGTGTTAATTATAATTTCATTATTATTAGTTGTTGCCGTCATTATTATTCTACCTGTTACATCAGTAATAAGTATATCAACGGAGCTGCTCTTTTCTTCTAATCTTATATTTATTGTACTACTTGCAGGGTTTGGTGATATACTGAAATTTAAATCATTAGCTTTATCAATATAAATTGCCTGACACATTCCTGAAGTTATTAATGTAGATCTTTGTGTATTTAATGCCGCTAGCATTCTGTCTTTCTGCCCAATTGTGAATAGGTTCATACAGTCGTCGTCGGTATAATCCATATAGTTCTGAAACATATCTCCATTATTGCTACAAGATGCATGAGGGTGAGTTGGGCAACCAAAGTTATTTGAGGCTTGATTGGGCGTATCATCTACAAAATCGCTACCAGTACAGGCATTGAAATCATCACCCCAAATATGGTAAAGACTGAAATAATGGCCAATTTCATGAGTAAGAGTTCGGCCTTTATCAAAAGGAGAAGAAACAGTTCCTATGTTGCCAATATAATTATAACCAACCACAACTCCATCAGTAGCAGCACTGCCTCCTGGCATTTGAGCATAGCCAAGTATATTTGTCATTCCTCCTTCAACTATTTCTGGAACAATCCATATATTTAAATACTTTTCAGTATCCCAAGCGTCAATGCCTCCCTTAGAATCAAATTTTGCTTCATCACTTGATAGTTCAAAAGTAGATTTTGTAGTTGATGTTCTTGTAATGCCATTTGTCCAATCTCCATCAGGAGTTTGATGCGATACGCAAAATTGTATTCTTACGTCTGCAGCTAATGAGTCAAACATGGCAGGTGTATTTATGGAGTCTGCATTATTTCTGGAATAGTCATCGTTAAGGATATCTATTTGAGAATAAATCTGTTGGTCATTAATATTTGTAGTGCTATTATTATATAAAACATGAAATATTACTGGGATATAAACTATTTCTTCATTAGATTTTTTGGAATTATTAATCCATTCTTGAATTACTTTTTCTTGGATTTTCATCTGCTGCTTTAGCAATGGGTTTTGGCTTTGCTGATGATTAAGATAAACTGTTGTTCCACAATTACGTTGCGAATAAACAGAAAAACTTAACAGTATAATAAGTGTTGTAAGAAAAATAGTAATTAGTTTATTCATAATTCACAGACCTTTTAATTATTATCCAATAACTCCTGAATTTTACTTCTGGTTAAATCTCTAAGTTCATTTTCATTGAGACGATTAACAGTTTCAGCATCAATTTGCTTGCCAAAAACCACCTTCATCTTACCAGGAACTATATGTTTCGATTGTTTATTATTAATATCATATAATCCAACAAAAGCCATTGGTGTAATTGCCACTCCCGATTTTTTAGCCATATTGAAAGGCAATTTTTTAAAAGGGACCATTTCTTTGGTTGGCGAACGTGTTCCTTCAGGTAGAATTAATATATTCTTTCCATTTTTTATCTCTTCTACAACGTCCATCATAGTGCGGTACGATGCCCTTACACTTGACCTATCAATGGGGATATTGCCATATTGTTTCAATACCCAGCCATATAAAGGTACTTTAAAATGACTCGCGGCTTGAATCCCCCAAAATTTTACTGGAATAAATCCTAAAACTAATGGAATATCAAACATGCTAACATGATTTGGCATAAATATTTGAGTGCCTTCATAGTCGATATTCTCAGCTCCAACTACTGTAATGTCTATCCTTAATAGTTTGAATAATATAGCAAGACCTTTTCGTACCCATTTAATATAAGTATCGTGGGGCCATATTGCCGCAGTAACCAAAAACCATAAAAAGTAGATAAATACTACAACAGTGGCTACTATCCACTCCCAAATTGATACTAGTGTTTTCATTTGTTTATATTTTTAACGGCCAATGAGTCACATGATAAAAAATAATCATTGCTCTGTGAGTTAAATAATTATTTTTATCATGTTCGTTTCATAATACTTGGTGTTTTTTAATACTCAGTGCCGATAGTTATCGGGGCCAGTTTTCAGTCGTCAGTCGTCAGTTGATAATACATACTGAAGACTGCAAACTGAAGACTGCCTCTTATTTACTACCTATAGTATTTGCTAACTCCTCAATAGTGATAGGGATTCTTTTATCACCCATAATTCTGCAACTACCATCTTCATTAATTACTAAGTCATCCTCTAGACGAATGCCACCAAAATCGCGATAAGAGTCTAATTTATCAAAATTGATAAAGTCTTTATTTGTTCCTTCGGCCTTCCATTTATCAATAAGTGCAGGAATAAAATAACAGCCCGGCTCATTAGTAAATACATTGCCAACTTCTAACTGGCGAGCCAATCGAAGTCCCGATAAACCAAATTGAGAACTACGTTTCATATCTTTACCATATCCAACAAAGTCTTCGCCATAATCTTCCATATCGTGAACATCAAGACCCATCATATGTCCTAAACCATGAGGCTGGAATAATGCATGAGCTCCTGCTGCAACAGCAGCATCGACATCACCCTTCATTATGCCAAGATCTTTTAATCCTTGAGCTAAAGTTTTAGCAGCTACAAAGTGCATATCACGATAATAAACTCCCGCTTTAGTTTGTGCGTTAACATTATTATTTGCCGCTAATACAATATTGTAAATCTCTTGTTGTTGTGCTGTAAATGTTCCTCCAACAGGGCTTACGCGAGTATTATCTGTTGCGTATCGCATTGGTGATTCAAAACCACAATCTACCAATAGTAAATCATTGGTTTTAAGAATATTATTATGGTTGTGGTTGTGTAAAGTTTCACCTCTTTTTGATAAAATAATAGGGAATGAAACATGGCCTCCATTATGTAAGGCAACAGCTTCTACAGCTCCAGTAATTTCTTGCTCGTGAGCACCATCAATAGCCATGCGCATAGCTGTAGTATGCATCTGGTATCCAATACTCATAATATCATCAAGGTGAGCAATCTCGTATTTGTCTTTTATATTTCTAAGTGCTACTATTGCATATATCAATTCGGTAGATGCTGCAGCTTTAGTATCTTTTGCTTTTATTCCTGTTAATTCCTCAAGCAACATCATATTGTCGGCACGGTAAGGAGGAGTAAAATGAATCTTACGACCTTTAGCTACGGCGTCTTTAATATATGCTAATAGTGAATCAAAAGGTTTTGTTTCTGTAACACCAACCTCTGCCGCTTGGTCTTTTACAGCTGGTTGAGGCCCCATCCAAATAATATCGCCCATGCTTACATCATTGGCAAAAATAATATTCTTGCTTGCATCTAAATCCATAACGCCAGCAAAACCTGGGTGATCAATGCCAAAAAAATATAAAAATGTAGAGTCTTGTCGGTAATGGTAAGTATTATCTGGGTAATTCATAGGAGCTTCATTATTCCCTAATATCAGAACAATTCCATTATCCATTGAAGCATGTAATCTTGCTCTTCGGTCTGTATAAACTTGTTTATTAAACATATCTTTTGAGTGTTTTGATTTCTAAAAACGCAAAGGTAGGAATAATACTTAATGGCTTTTAAAATATTAGATATTTAACCTTTATTTTAAAATCCTCTTTTTGTTAATTATTTTTTTGTAAAAAATCATAAGTAGATAGATTATTATTAAATACATATCACTAGTATACAGATAGTTGAAATACTATATTCTACCAAGACGTAGTATTTTATTTTTATCAGGTTTTTTATTTCGATAATGTAAAAATTATCATTACTTTTGCGCCCATTAAATTTAGAAACGATTAGAAGCAAATAATATGATTCTTAAGAAGTTTTTTGGAGGTTCTTCTTCCTTTTTAACTGCAGCAATTATTGCTGTATTCCTATTGGGAACGTCAGTTGCTAAGGCAGAAGGGGATACTCATTCTACCGAAAGCCATGCCGAGCATGTTGAGAAAAAAGGTTTTGATGCTGGGAAAATGATTTTTGAGCACGTGCTCGATGCTCATAGCTGGCACATAATGGATATTGGCGATCATGCAGTATCTCTGCCGTTACCAATTATTATTTACGATCAAGATGGAAGTGGATTTCATTTTTTTATGTCATCAAGATTTGAGCATGGTCATGCCGCTTATGATGGATATAAACTTTACGAAGGTAAAATAGTTAGAGAATCATTTGATGAGCATAAAGAAGAAACTATAGAAAGTGAAAATTCAGAATTAGATGTGGTTGAAGAAGCCGGTCTAATAGATATATCGATAACTAAGAATGTTGTGGCTCTCTTCTTTGGAGCTTTTGTAATCCTATTTCTTTTTATAAGTGTAGCAAGAACGTATACACGCCGAAAAGGACAAGCTCCTACAGGCCTTCAGAATTTTATTGAGCCAATAATATTATTTATTCGCGACGATATAGCAAAAGATTCCATAGGACATAAGTATGAAAAGTATATGCCTTATTTACTTACCATTTTCTTTTTCATCCTTATTAATAATTTATTAGGTCTTGTGCCTATCATTCCTGGAGGGGCTAACCTTACAGGAAATATTTCCATAACATTAGTATTGGCATTATTTACATTTGTGATTACTACTGCAAGTGCAAATAAGAATTATTGGATACATATTTTTAATATGCCAGGAGTACCTTGGTGGTTAAAATTTCCACTTCCATTGATGCCTTTAGTTGAGATTATGGGAGTTTTTACAAAGCCTTTCGTATTAATGGTGCGTTTGTTCGCAAATATTACTGCGGGTCATATTGTGATATTAGGCTTTATGAGTATGATTTTTATCTTTGGAGAAATTAGTCCTGCGGCAGGTTACGGTGTATCTATCGTTTCAGCAGCATTCTCGCTTTTCCTAAGTTTATTAGAGATATTAGTAGCTTTCATCCAAGCGTATGTATTTACATTGCTTTCGGCATTATACTTCGGTATGGCCATGGAGGAAGAACATTAATTTGAGTATTTTTTTATTTTACAACCCTCGAGTAAAATCGAGATAAACATTATCATTATGTTATTAGCAATTTTATTAAACGTTGGACTAGCTAAGCTAGGCGCAGGCGTTGGAGCAGGTTTAGCAGCTATTGGAGCTGGTATTGGTATTGGTGGCATTGGTGGAAAAGCAGTAGAAGGTATTGCTCGTCAACCAGAAGCTGCTGGAGATATCCGTGCAAACATGATTGTTGCTGCGGCTCTTGTAGAAGGTGTTGCTTTCTTTGCAATTGTAATCAGTCTTTTGATTGTAGTATTGTAAGGGGAACTCCCAAACTGACAAGCAATTCCTCAACGGTTGGTTGAGGAATGCTTGTTGTTTTTATCATTGAAACAAAGAATACAATAAATAAATAGAATATTATGGATTTAATAATGCCAGGTGTAGGTCTTGTCTTTTGGATGACCTTAGTGTTTTCACTACTATTAATCTTGCTTAAGAAATTTGCGTGGAAACCTATTATGGATTCTTTGAAAGAACGCGAACAAGATATTTCATCTTCATTAGCAATGGCTAAACAGACTAAAAATGAGATGAAGCAATTGCAGGCTGATAATGAGAAATTATTGAAGCAAGCCCGTGAGGAACGCGATGTTATTCTTAGTGAAGCAAAAACTACCAAAGACCAAATTATTAACGAAGCTAAAGATAGAGCTCAAACCGAAGCTGACCGTATTGTAGAGGCCGCGAGAGTGAATATCGAGAATGAGAAACGTACTGCACTTTCTGAAATTAAAACTCAGGTGGCAGAGCTTTCTATTGATATAGCTGAAAAGGTTCTTAAAGCTGAACTTAGCAATAAAGCTGAGCAAAGCAAACTAGTAGAAAAACAATTAGAAAACCTCAATTTTAACTAGGTTTATATGAGTTACTCAAAAATAGCAAAACGATACGCAAAAGCACTTTTTGACTTTTCTAAAGAGAAAAATTCTTTGGAGATTGTTAAGAATGATATGGATTATATCCATGAGCTTTGTGCACAATCAGATGATTTTGTGGCGGTGCTTGATAGCCCAATCCTTAAAGTACAGAAGAAAAAGGAAATTGTTGCTGCAGTTGTTAAGGATAAAGTAAGCGATTCTACAATGAAGATGCTTGAGATTATTGCTGATAGCCGCCGCGAAAGTATTATTCCTACTCTTTCAGAGGAGTTTATTAAAATGTATAATGAGTCAATCGGTCTTATGAAGGTTGATTTGTATTCTGCAGTGGAGCTATCGCAAGATTTAAAAAATAAAATTTCGAAACGTATAGCACAACAAACCGAAAAGGACATTGAGCTTACACAACATATACAAGAGGACCTTATTGGTGGTTTTGTATTAAAAATGGACGATATGCTTTACGATGCTAGCCTTAAAGCAAGCCTAGGAAAACTAAAGAATGTATTGACTCAAAGAGTATAATTAAGAAAATAAATTAACGAATAAATAAATATCAATAAGGATATGGCAGACATTAAACCAGCTGAAGTATCGGCAATATTAAAACAACAACTTTCTGGCTTTCAAAGCGAAGCTGAACTTGAAGAAGTAGGAAGTGTTATAGAAGTTGGTGATGGTATCGCCCGTGTGTATGGTCTTACTAATGCACAATCGGGTGAGCTTATCAAGTTCGATAAAGCTAATGTAATGGGTATCGCCCTTAACCTTGAGCAGGACAACGTTGGAGTTGTATTGCTAGGAGCTTCTGATAATATTCAGGAGGGAGATACAGTAAAACGTACTGGTAGAATTTCTTCTATTAATGTAGGAGAAGGAATGCTAGGTCGTGTAGTAAATACTCTTGGTGAGCCTGTTGATGGTAAAGGTCCAATAGAAGGTGAAACTTTTGAAATGCCTATTGAGCGTAAAGCTCCAGGTGTGCTTTTCCGCCAGCCAGTTGATCAGCCTCTTCAAACAGGTATCAAAGCTATTGATGCTATGATTCCAATTGGTCGTGGTCAGCGTGAGCTTATCATTGGTGACCGCCAAACTGGTAAATCTACTATCGCTTTGGATACAATTCTTAATCAAAAAGAATTTTATGATAAAGGTGAGCCTGTTTATTGTATTTATGTTGCTATTGGACAAAAAGGTTCTACTGTAGCAAATATTGCAAAGGTACTTGAAGAAACTGGTGCAATAGCTTATACAACTATTGTAATGGCTACTGCTTCTGATCCAGCGGCAATGCAATTTTATGCTCCACTAGCGGGTGCTTCTATTGGTGAATTTTTTCGCGATACTGGACGCCCTGCATTAGTAATTTATGATGATTTATCGAAACAAGCGGTAGCTTATCGTGAGGTTTCTCTTTTACTTCGTCGTCCTCCAGGGCGTGAGGCTTATCCTGGTGATGTGTTTTATCTTCACTCAAGATTGCTAGAGCGTGCTGCTCGTATTATTGCTTCTGATGATGTGGCAAAAAATATGAACGACCTTCCTGAATCATTAAAAGATAAAGTAAAAGGTGGTGGTTCTTTAACAGCACTTCCAATTATTGAAACTCAGGCTGGTGACGTTTCTGCTTATATTCCTACAAACGTAATTTCTATTACCGATGGACAGATTTTCTTGGAAACTAACCTTTTCAATGCTGGTGTTCGTCCTGCGATTAACGTAGGAGTTTCTGTATCGCGTGTGGGTGGTAATGCTCAGATTAAGTCAATGAAGAAAGTGTCGGGTACTCTTAAGCTTGACCAAGCGCAGTATCGTGAGCTTGAGGCTTTCTCTAAGTTTGGATCTGACCTTGATGCAGCTACTAAGGCTGTGCTTGATAAAGGTCAGCGTAACGTGAGAATGCTTGTTCAAAATCAGCATACTCCTTTCCGTGTGGAAGAGCAGGTTGCTATTATCTTTTGTGGTACTAATGGCTTAATGAATAAGGTTCCTGTAAATAAGGTTCCTGAATTTGAGGCAGAATACCTTAAAGCAATGGCTGATAATCATGCTGATATTATGGCTGAATTAGCTACTGGTAAATATACTGATGAGGCTAAGAAAGTTATGACAGAAGTAGCAGCTAAGATTAGCAAAAACTATTAAGATAATTGTCTTCTTATTAAAGAAATAAAATAATTGAGAGTATTATACTATTCTCAGTAATATTTTAAAACAAAACATAATTGTCAATATGGCAAATCTTAAAGAAATACGGATCCGAATAACTTCGGTAGAATCTACTAAGCAGATCACAAGTGCAATGAAACTTGTTGCTGCCTCTAAGCTTAAAAGAGCTCAAGATGCAATAACAACTATGCGCCCATATGCTGAGAAGTTAGGAGAGATTCTTCAGGATATTAGTTCAGGCAATGCAAACGAAGATAATGTATATGGAGAGCAGCGAGATGCAGATAAAGTGCTTTTAGTACCTATTTCTTCAAATCGTGGCCTTTGTGGTGCTTTTAATGCCAATGTTATTAAGAAATGTGCATACTTAATTAATAACGATTATAAAAGTCAGCACGCTAAAGGCGATGTTCATTTTTTTACTGTTGGAAAGAAAGTTTCTGAGCATTTTACTAAGCACGGATTTACGGTTATTGAGTCGCACGACGATATTTGGGATAATCTAGCATGGGAAAATGTAATTCCTGTAGCTGAGGTTCTTCTTAATACGTTTAAGGAAGGAGATTACGATAGAATAGACCTTGTTTATAACGAATTTGTAAATGCGGCTACGCAAAGATTAAATGCTGAGCAATTTCTTCCTGTGGCTGAGATTGATGCTGAAGGAGAGTCTAATAAAGATTATATAATGGAGCCTTCGAGCGATGTTATTATTGGAGAGCTTATTCCTAAAACATTAAAAACTCAGTTCTATAAGGCATTGCTAGATTCAGTAGCCTCTGAGCATGGTGCTCGTATGACAGCTATGCATCAAGCAACTGATAATGCTGATGCACTTGTAAAAGATCTTAAACTTACTTATAATAAAGCACGTCAAACTGCTATTACAAACGAGATTATTGAAATTGTTAGTGGTGCAGATGCCATGTAATTAGTTTCACTTCTATGATACTTAACGCCCATAAACATTAATGTTTATGGGCGTTTTTTTTAGTCTATAGATATAGTGTTATTCCAAATGTTGCCCTCAATGAACTAAAGCTTAATGTATGTGCGGGTAGCATAATGCTTTCAGTATGGTTTAGGGCTATAGAATCAATTTCTTTGTTTTGGTATATATTTGCTTGCAAACATCGCTACTGCGCGATTTTATCGTGTTGTATATCACAAATATAACTAAATTAACTCTTTCCCAATTTACAACTCCTTCAATCAGTTAGCATATATATGAATAATACTTTATAATAATTATGCTAATTATGGTTTGTTACTTGATATAGAGGGTAATTGTTTCTGCCATATAATAATGATAGAACGTGGTGGATCCCGTACAGTTGTCGGGAGCGCATAAACGCCACAGTGGTATTCACCGATAAGTCGGTGCAGGCTGTGCGAATCGAGGTAATAATTTTTGAAAGGTCGAATCTTTATAAGCCTGTCTAGCTTGCCTAAAGGAAGCGAAAAGGAAACAGATGCTTCAGGTTTACACAATTAAATACGAAGCTAAATAAATATGCTATTTACAAAATACTATTTCCTTTCACAGTTTAGTTTAATACATGAACCTAGGAAAGGTTTGTCTTAAATTAAAATGTAATTATTATCGTAAAAAGAAGTAATATTGCTAATGTATAGTTTGCTATACAAATACACTAAAATTGGGGTAGCTGAAAACCATCTAGAGTAAGCATTTTTATTATACTAACTAATAAATTAATGAAACGTTTTATTTTATTATTGGCTGTTGTTACAGCAGTTGCAGTTTCGAGCTGTAGCAAAGAAAAAAATTGTAAATGTACTCAGTCAATGGAGGGTATGGACAATATTGTTACTGAACTTACAATTCAAGAGGGAGATTGTAGTGATAGCGATTTGACTCAAACTGTTGGTGGAATGACACAGACACTTACATGTGTTGAGCAATAAGATCTACTTACTAAAATAGCCTTCATATCGAAGGCTATTTTTTTAATTAATACAATACCTTTTTTATGCTCAAAAAAATTGCGCAAATACTAGTAGCTATTACATTCATTATTTCAGCTATCCTAAAGCTTAATTCTATAGACTCATTCGAGGTTTATATTTATAGTTTTGGGATTTTTAGTTTAAACCTTTCTTTTCTTATTGCCAGAATATTGATTTCCATAGAACTGTTTTTGGGGGCTATTATTCTTATTGGATTATATGCCAGAGAAGCAATAATCTCGGCATTAGTAATGATGCTATTATTTACCATATTTATATTATCGCTATTATTTGGCGATAGTAAGGAGCACTGCCATTGTTTTGGCGACGCGCTAGTAATGTCGCATACTGTTGCTATACTTAAAAATATAATTATTATAGCCTTACTATGTGTGAGCTTGCCAAAGCTTAGTATAAAAAGAAAGTTTGAAAAAATTGCCTTTGCAATATTGTTTATAGTAAGTATATCAATACCGATGATAGTTTCTCCTCCCGACTCGTTTAGGATGCAATACTATGCCGCAAAAACCACTTATAATGCCGAGTATTTAGATGAATATATTAAGAGTAATAATCTGTCGCAGGGTAAGAGAATAATAAGTTTCTATGGGGCATCTTGTAGATTTTGTAAGTTGGCGGCAAAGAAAATGGCCGTAATTGGTAGTGAGTCTAAAAACCCAGAAATATTTACTTGTGTTTTTTGGGGAAGTGAAAGTAAAATCCAATCGTTTTTTGATATAACTAATACTACAGTTATACCATATAAAACTATTGAAGTAGGGGAGTTCCTTAAAATTACTGACGGAAGTATGCCTCTTATTGTACTTATTGATAATGGAAAAGTAGTTGATAAATTTGGCTATAGATC
>JAOZSY010000066.1 GCA_029939445.1 Bacteroidales bacterium | reverse complement strand
GAGCTAATCGCCCTAAGGGATTGCAAATATACAGCAATTTGGATAATATGAAAGTGTTTTCTAATTATTTTTTTTGATGGAGAGGTACTGTATTAAACCTGCTGAAAATCAATAATATACACTGTAATAAAGCTATTTATTTTTTGCATAATAGACTAAAATACCATTATGTTTTATGGAATCTGGACTTTATAAATGCTTAAAATACTTATTGTAATCTTAAATCTAAACTAAAAGTGGGCATTGTCCAGCAAACAGAATCGCATTTATGTACACTATGTGCTTTCATGTCCAAGCCATCAATTGCATATATAGTTTTATCAGAATTTTCGTATGTTGCTTTTACGGTATAGTATTGCTGCAAAGGCATTATGTAGGTAATTGAAGAGGTGGTTGCTGTATCATATATTATGGTTTTTCCTTCTTCAATTGTTCCTTCTATTATCTCAAAAGCCACCTTTTGCGTGTTTGCTGAAATAGTAAAATGTAATTCTAGATCGGCTTCATAAGGCTGTACTGTATTACAATCAAAATAATTATAAGTAGAGCAGTCTTCATCGCTTATACTCTCCTCGCATGAAAATGCAGAAAGCATTATAATAATTAATAGTAATACGGATATTCTCTTATTTATTACATCCATAATGGGTAGTACTTTTTAGGTTTTGAGTAAAATGGTATTGAGCCCTTTATTCCAATATTAAATCTATGAGGCGATACATCATATATTTTATTATTGGCGTATTGGTACGAAATGTCGAGAGCTATATTGCTGTAGCGAAATGAAATTCCTAATTCGGGAACAAAATGTGCTTCACCATTAATTTTCTTAGATCGGCCATTATATCGCACCCAATGCCATTGTATATCGGTGGCAATAAAAGGCGAAATGCCTATATTTTTATTATCGTAAATACTAATATCTTTCCTAAGCTGTATTGCGAAAATATTTCTTCGTTCCCAATGCTGGTAAAATGTGTTTTCATCAATTTTATCTAGAAAAGCCTTGGGCTTAAACCTTGTACCATAGTTTAAGCTTAAACTAATATTGTATCTAGCATCTAACATTCCTATGCCAAAATATGAACTATAATCATCAGCATTAAAGGAGTGATGAAAACTCATAAATACAGAATATGGAATAGGTAAAAAAGGTTTTTGTTGGCCTTTATTTTCAAGTGCTTCTACAGCATTATCATTATTATAAATATATGCAGTATGGTATAATTTTCGAGAGTTAATAATTTTTGATGAGTCATTTAGAGCAATTATTTTTTCAAAAGCATAAATATTGTTCTGTTTAATAGCGTCATTTATTAAATTAGAATAATTGGCCTTAATAAAAGTAATAGCATCATTATTAAACAATAAAAAATCAAGAAGTGCACTATCATTAAACTGAATAGCAACATTTAGTGAAGAAATATTGTCATTATTAAACTCAAATGGTTTACTACCAGCATCAATCAATAAACTCAACAACGAAGTGTCGCCACTATAGGTTGCAAGAGTAATAATGCAAGTATTATTTTCAGACTTAAGTTCGGCATTAGCACCGTAGAACAAAAGCATATCCACTGTTTGATATTGTCCATAATATGCCGCATAATGAATTGCTGTAGATTTGTATACGTCGTATATATCTAGTTTGGTTTGAGGTTTTAGGAGCAATAATTTTGCCATCTCAAAACTAAAACTAGAAGCATTCATTAGGGGAGAGAATCCATTATGCAAACCTATATTTGGGTCGGCATCGTAGTAAAGAAGTATTTTTACTATTTCAGCATGCTCAGCGCCAACAGCATAAAAAAGAGCTGTGCCTCCATCTGCGTCCCTGTGATTTATAAAAACACCTTTTTTTATGGCTTTATTAACTTCTTCTACATTGCCATTGCTCGCTGCAAGTATAAAATTATAATGCTTTTGTATACTATCGTTATAGGTTTTGTGTGATTGGGAGAATGATTTTTGAGAAAATAGAACGAAAAAAAATATCAATAACAAAAATGCCTTATTAATAATAATCAAGAATGCTTTATGGTAAATGTTTTTAATCATATACGTTTTCCAAATTATGAAATCTATAACCTAATTTTGAATAATGAATTAGGCTTTCTTCTAAAGCGAAGAGTAGATTAGTTTCGGCTTTAATATTGTCGTGTAACACAATAATTGAACCGTTTTTTGCATTGCGAATAATATTATTTAGGCATTTTTTGGGGCTAGTTTTTTTATCATAATCGCCACTCAGTACCGACCATAAAATTATATGGTATTTCTTCGATAACTCCTTTATTTGCTTAGGGGTAATTTGCCCATATGGAGGTCTGAAGAGCTTGGAATTTATTATTTTATTGGCTTGCTCAATATTGTCGTAATACTCTTTATCGCTGAGTTTCCATCCCTTTACATGATTATAACTATGATTTCCAACTGCATGCCCTTCGTCTATAACTTGTTGATATACATCTTTATGTTTCTGAATATTGTCTGCAACCATAAAAAAAGTAGCCTTTGCATTATACTTTTTAAGTATTTGCAATACTTTTGGAGTAAGCTCAGGAATGGGGCCATCGTCAAAAGTATAGTAAAGTATCTTCTCCTGGGTTTTTACTTCCCAATGAATATTCTTGTCGCTCAATCGGCGCAGTAGATATGGAGGTTTAACTAGGTACAATGGCTATAAGTTTGAAAGCACTTTATCCAAATGAATATCAAATGAAGTGCGAAGGTTTTTTATTTTGTCAATCTCGGCAAAATCCACTACCGATGTTAGAGTTATATAATCAAATGTTTTGACCTCTTTTGCTAGTTCTTTAGTAAAATCCTCGTCTATTTCTCCATCCATGAATAGTAGATAATCAAAATGCTGAAGTTTTGGAACAAGTTTTACAGAATTGGCCTTATTTGAAATTAGATAATAATTGCGAAGATTTTTATTGTCGATAAAAATGTAAAGACTATAAGTGAAAGCTTGGTTTTTGTGATGAAAAACGAAAGGATCAACACGTTTGAACTGAATATGTGGTAGCTTATTGATATAAAAAGTCAACCTATAGTCCTTTAAACTACTAGTAATTCCTATAACCGAATAGTTTATTTCTTCCTCAAAATCAAGCATAAGCATTTTTGACATAGGCTAAAGTCTTTACTTTTCTATTTGCATTTTATAAAAATCAAAATTAGTGTTTTTTTACTTAATTTTGTTTTTTAATGTAATTATAAAATTATATAAATATGCTGAATTCAATTTTGTTATTCGGAGGCTTAGGTCCTACTGAAATTATTATACTTTTAGTAATAGTTTTATTGCTTTTTGGTGGAAGAAAAATTCCAGAATTAATGCGTGGTGTTGGTAAAGGTATTAGCGAATTTAAACAAGGAGTTAAAGACCCTACCGAAGATACGGATAAAGATAAAAAGTAGTAAATATATGTTAATGAGATTATTGATAGTTTTTATTTTTATAATTACCTCTAGCATTGCTTTTGGTGTGGGTAATTATCGTCAAATAGAGACCGATTCTTCTCAAACAAATACCAAAGATAATGGGCTTTCGCATATCGATAGCCTGTATTATAGTAATTACACCTTTGACGATAGTGCTTTTATTAGCTTTAGCGATTTGGTATATGATTTCCCTATAGACTCAATTCCTGCCTATAATGATTCAATTTATCGTATAAGAATTGAATTAATGGATGCCAAAAGTCCATTTAGTTTTGAGTATAATGATAAGGTTAGGCGAATGATTGCCTTTTATTCAAAGCGCCGAGCGGGGCTTATCAAGCACGCTCTAGTTCGTAAAGAATTATACTTCCCACTTTTTGAAGAAATGCTAGATAAATATCAAATTCCTATGGAGTTGAAATACTTGTCTATTGTGGAATCGGCACTTAATCCAAAGGCCAAATCCAGAGTAGGAGCACAGGGCTTATGGCAATTTATGCCTGGCACTGGCAGAATGTATGGCTTGCATCGTAGCTCTAGGGTTGACGATAGAATGAATATTTATAAGGCAACAGAGGCTGCATGTCAGCATTTTTGTGATTTGTATGATAGATACCACGACTGGAACCTTGTATTAGCAGCTTATAATGCTGGCCCTGGTAATGTGAATAAAGCCATACGCCGAGCAGGAGGGAATACTACTAATTATTGGGAGATTAGTCCATATCTGCCTCGCGAAACTCAGAAC
Organism: Bacteroidales bacterium; assembly: GCA_029939445.1. Lineage (GTDB taxonomy): Bacteria > Bacteroidota > Bacteroidia > Bacteroidales > UBA1556 > UBA6267. The sequence goes on along the minus strand of JAOZSY010000066.1, from coordinate 8,153 downwards.
TATGTTCCTGCTTTTATTGCGGTGAACTATATGATGAAGTATTCTGATGCACATAATATTCAAGAAATAGAGAAAGAATCACTTCATTATTACGAAACTGATACTGTTTATATTTATAAAAAGTTGGAGTTTACAAAGCTTGCAGAGTGGCTTAATATTGATATTAAAATAATTGATAATCTTAATCCACAATATAGAAGAGACTATATTCCGGCAAGAGTTGAAGGCACAAAAAAGAAGTATGTGCTCACGCTCCCTTCCAATAAAATTGGGGAGTTTATTATTAATGAGGATAAAATTCTTAGTGGGTTAAGCCCAAAGGAATGGTCGTTAGAGGCTACAAAGTAAAAAATACTCTTTTATACTTAGTTGTTTTACAATTATCAAAAACCTATCTATTATGCCAAAAACCAGATTTATAACATACAAAAATAGTACAATAAGCTATCAGAGCGAAGGCAAAGGGCAAAACCTAATACTTCTTCATGGTTTTCTGGAAAATAGAAATATATGGAATAAGTTTTCTGAGCGATTATCGAAAAAATACCGTGTAATTGCCATTGATTTGCCTGGGCATGGCGAAAGTGATATGCAGAGCGAAGTTCACACAATGGAGCTTATGGCGGAGAGTGTTAGAGCTGTATTGCATTATCTTGCAATTGATAAGGCAGTGTTTGTTGGTCATAGTATGGGTGGCTATATGGCGTTGGCTTTTGCCGATTTGTTTCCCGAAATGATAGAAGGACTTGGCATTTTTCACTCTCATGCATTGGCCGACACTACAGAAGGGAAAATAAATAGAGGCCGTGCCATACAGGTAGTAAAGGATAATCATAAGAGCTTTATTTCCATGTTTATCCCGGATTTATTCACCAAAGAAAATCAAGTAAAATATACTGAAGAAATAAAAAACCTGCAAGAACAAGCAAGAAGTATTTCCAAGGAATCGGTAATTGCATCCCTTGAAGGTATGCGCCATCGTACCGATAAAACAAATGTATTGAGTAAATTAGATGTTCCAATTTGCTTTATTATCGGCAAGCAAGACCCTCGTACTACTCTAGATATTATGCTGCCTTTAATTTCCATACCCAAGCATGTAGAGGTGCTAATGCTTAATGATGTTGCGCATATGGGTTATATCGAAGATTTTGAAACCACAGTGAGTTTTATTGATGGCTTTGTAAGTAGATGCTAGTTTTACCTATAATTTAAATTACAATAAACTTCCCACTACTTTTCTCATTTCTATTTATAATACTATAAAAGTAAACGCCTTTAGTCAAGTTTGAGATATCAATAATATGATTGTTTATTGACTTTAGTAAATCTTTTCTCAGCACTAATTTTCCATTAGTATTATAGATATTTACTGTGCTGATAGAAGTAGGCTTATTTGTAAATACAATATTTAATTTGCCTTCCGAAACTGGATTTGGATATATACTTACCGAACTATTACTGTTGTGCCCATCTAATCCACCATAAAAATACACATAAAAATTGAACCCTAGAAAACTATCTACAGAATTATACAAAGAGCCTATTATATTGCTGGGAATATAAGTATCAATTTTACAAGCAATAGGAATTGCAACTCTCATATTAATAGTACTGTCATTTATTATATCTATTTGAGAAACTTCAAAATTATAAGGCTCTTGAAGCCATATTGTATTCTCGGCTTGGCTAAAGTGAGTATTACTGCCATGGAGAGTAATTGTAGGAAAAGTATTATAATTATGAAAGGTGTCAGGTGACACCGTTGAAATATGCGAATAACTATCATTAAGTATATTTATAGCATTTTTTACATAAATAATACTATCAGTATTATTATAAAGTATCAGGCTGTATATGCCATGAGTGTTTTGGGTAGTATTGAAATCAACTATTAAAGAGTCAGCAGATATTACGTTTATATTAGTTGGGTAGATAGTATCATTTTCCGAATTATAGAAATAGGCCGATATGCTAGAATTATTATTTCCGCCACCATAAATATATGAAATTGTAATGGACGATGATGAATTATTATGATGTGTATAAGGGCTTATTTCGGCAATAATATTAGTTTTAGTAAACATTATTGCTTCTTTTAGAAATAGAGTATCATCAATATTATTAATTACAAACAAATCGTAAAAGCCTGTATTCTCAGGATTTGAATTAGTAAAATAACAATATAAAAAATTCTCATCAGTAGCAGATTTTGCTCTTAAGGAAAGGGTGTCGGAATAGTTGGTGAGAATAACTAAACTTGAATCGGCAGAGCTGAAATGACTATTTTGAGCTGTAATCATTAGTGTTGGAGAATAATTAGATTTAACTCTAGAGTAAGGTGAAGAGGAGATTATCGTCTGCGAATAAACAGTTATACTAGATATAATAATTAGAAATATATATATAGCTCTCATAATAATGTGATTAGTTGACACAAAGGTAATGTAATTATTCCTAGACTTAGAGAAACAGTTAGAGTAATTAGCGCAATTCTATGATAGATAAATCGCTTTACTCGATAATTATTTTAGATACTGATTATTATCTGCCTGACGGTGATTGGTTCAGCGAAGCCCGCCATGTAGTATTTTCTCTCGATAGGGATGGAAAACAGGCTGAAATAAAATGCCCACAATAAAACCTGTAGAATTAAAAAAGTTTAATCTATAGAATACTTTATATCAAACATTGGAATACTAGCTGTATTCTTTGGTGAATTTGAATGAAAAGGTTCTATGAAAATAAGAGTGCTATCTTTTTGTGATTTCAGATAATTATTAATCTTCTCAAAGCGCAATTTGGTATAAGTTTGGAATATAGAATCTGTTTTATGATTCCCTAAAAGCTGTAAACAATCTGTTTCTATATTTACGCTATCACTAAGTGTTCTAGATTTAATATAAGTTTCAAATTCAACTTTATTATTCAAATAGTCTAACTGTTGTAGTTCATTAAATTGGGTTCCAATTTCTTTTATGGCAATTATTGATTTCTCTTTTTCTGTATCATTATAGTATGCTAAAGCTATACTTAGCTCAGGTTTAGCTTCCTCTATTTCGATAAGCATATCGAGTTGTTTCGTTATTTTATTAGTTAATGTGGTATCGCCATATTCAAATTCTATGGTTTTAACATCATTAGGGTCAACATTTCCAAGCCCTGAGATAAAATCTACTGGAGAAGAAGCTATCTTAAAAATAGCATTTTTAAAGGAAGTCCAAGCAAGTTTCTTAATATTAATATCAGGATCATTTACATCGCCTCGGATTGGTATATCTAATACTATATCTCCATGCTTATCTTTAAGTATGTATAGTGCAAATTTTAATGGAATAGATTTCCATCCTTCAACTTTTTCTCCCACTTCTACATCATTAATCCGTAGCTTATTCTCGCTTTTAATTATTCCATTTCGTACAGTAGTTTTCGAATAATAGTACATGTCACCATTAACAAAAGGGTATCCAGTATTCAATTCTGAGTAAATATTTATATCACTCAATTTAAAATTTGTCATTACGTAATCTACAGTTAGATCTTCAGGTTTCATTGGGTTAAAACCAAATTCTACATTCATCTTACCTCTTTTATTTAATAGTATGTCCAAATGAGTTTTTACCCAGTTTGTATCTGAAGTTATATCATTTGCAGTCATATTTATTTCACTTAAATAATAAGTAAAAGTACGGGGTGTTGTATGATCTTTAAAATCGACAACAGCATTTTTTATTATAAAAGAATTGATAGCATAATACATTGTATCTTCTGTGGTGTCTGAAGTATTTACTTCCGCTTCTTCAGATGTTTCCTTTAACACTTTCTCCAAATTTGTTTCCTTATCGAACAACTCAAAATTTAAATATGGATTGTAAAAATGAATGGAATCAAATATGAAATCTTCATTATATTCATCAATTTTTGATATGCCAATATTAAGTTGCTCCACTCCCATAAGCTTCTGCTGATTTGTATCATTTATAACGAAATTACTAAGCCCCAATTCACCTTCGATAATAAGTTTATCAATCTCATCAATATCCCCATTAATAATTATATGGGAATTAAGTATTCCTTCTAGTTTTGATATATTTAGTTCTTCTCTAGCATATACATAATACGTTGCAAGGTTTAGGTTATCAATATTAATATCTACAATAAATTCATTTGAATCGGGATTAAAATCCATATCAAAACCAAAATGCCCATTATTGTTTAGGTCAAACTCTATGCCTGCACGGCTACCTCCTTCGGTATTCCAGCTTATATATGGTAAGTTTATATTAAGATTTACCAATTCTGTTTCATGCTCCAATACCATTTCGGTATAGGATAATGTTTTAGCATTTAGTTGTATGTTTGATACTTCAATAGCCATAGGTTTTTTTTCGTTAATGGTATCTGTAGGCACTTCTTCTACCACTGTACTATCACCGTAAAAAGCAATAAGGTCATCAAAATTAAATATCGTATCATTCTGTGTTATATAGGTCTGTAATCCGATTAATTTAACTTCTTCTACTACAAATTTATTAGAAAATAGCCTATATAGTTCCAAATCTATTAAAAATTTATCAAAAGACACAAATGTGGAGCTGTCGTTAGTTTCATAAAGAGTAAAATCAGTGATAGACATTGTTCCTGTGAATACGTTGAGGCTATAATCCCCAATACTTATCTTTCTTCCTACCCATTCTTTACTGTTTTTCTCTAGTTGATTAATGGCTATATTTGGGCCAAAAGCGACTATTGCAATTAGGATAATTGAAATAAAAAGGAGTGTATATTTTATAATCTTCATTTAGTTATTATTAAAAGTAAGATTTGTTAAAGTTAAGAATTAACAAAGATAATAAAAAGATTTTATAAGTTTGGCTTTTAAAAGCATCAAATGATGTGAAAAGCATAAAAAAAGTCAGAAAAAATAAGATTATTTCTGACTTTTTTATTTATGTTTTGAGCAAATGCCTAACGAATAATAGTCTGTGCTCTATCTGGCCCAACAGATACTACTGAAATAGGGCATTCTACAGTTTCCTCAATATACTTAATATAATCTAAAAACTCAGCAGGTAAATCATCTATGCTTTGAGCTTTAGTAATATCAGTATTCCAACCTTTTTTTGTTTCTAATATAGAACCTAATTTATCATCAAGAATTTCATAAGGCATATATTCAAGAGTTTCGTCATTATAATTATAATGAGTGCATACATCAAAGCTATTGAAATCATCCATTACATCAGCCTTAGTTATAATAAGGTCAGTAACGCCATTTATCATTATCGAATATTTAAGAGCAGGAATATCTAACCATCCACAGCGGCGTGGGCGACCTGTTGTAGATCCATATTCATGTCCATTATCGCGTAATCGTTGTCCATCATTATCAAATAACTCAGTAGGGAAAGGTCCACTACCTACTCTTGTACAGTATGCTTTAAAAACACCAAAGGTTTTGCCAATTTTGTTTGGCGCAACTCCCAAGCCTGTACATACGGCAGCACTAATAGTGTTTGAAGATGTTACAAAAGGATAAGACCCAAAGTCAACATCTAATAATGTGCCTTGTGCACCTTCGGCAAGAATGGTCTTTCCAGCTTTTAAGTTGTCATTAATAAATTGTTCGCTGTCAATTAATCTATATTCTGTGGCAATACTTGTGGCTTTTAGCCATTTTGCCTCATACTCATCAAAGCTAAGGTTATCTATCTTATGTGCGCTAATGTCAAAATCAAAATCTTTGGCAATTTCCAAATGACGAGATTTTAGTTTATCATATCTCTCTTGGAAATTATCCATAAGCACATCGCCCATTCTTAAACCCAAGCGAGCAGTTTTATCAGTATATGTAGGGCCAATTCCCTTTAAAGTGGAGCCTATTTTGTCTTTCCCCTTTGCCGCTTCGTATACAGCATCAAGCAATCGGTGGCTAGGAGTTATAAGATGACACTTTTTTGAAATATACAAATTCTCTTTTGGGTCAGCTCCTTTTTCATAAAGATTATCAAGTTCTTCCTGCATAATCTTCAAATCCATAATTACACCATTACCAATAATATTTAATGTGTTTTTATGAAAAATGCCTGAGGGGATAGTATGTAACACATGTTTCTGACCATTAAACTCTAGTGTGTGACCAGCATTTGGGCCTCCCTGAAAACGAGCAATAATATCGTAATTAGGAGTAAAAACATCTACAATTTTTCCTTTTCCTTCATCTCCCCACTGCAATCCGAGAAGAATATCAACTTTATTTTCTTTTTTCATTAAAAATAGGGTTTAAGCCGCGGCTTATTATTAAATTAAACGACACAGTAATTTATAAAAAACCATTAAATTCAGCAATTCTGAAAATTATGATTCTTTATCATTAGCACTATTAAAAGATTGAACCATAACTGTATTACCATCTTCGCAATCTGCGTAAAAGGTAAGAGAATGATAACTAATCTTTATATTAAAAAGTTTCTCCAGGGAATCTTGAATCTCTTGAATCCTAGGGTCACAAAATTCGATAATTTTTCCATTGTCCGAACAAATAATATGGTCGTGCTGCTTAAATTTATAAGATTTTTCGAATTGAGCACTTTGAGCACCAAACTGATGCTTTGTTACTAGTTTGCAATTTTGAAGTAAGTCAATGGTATTATACAGTGTAGCACGACTAACACGATATTTATTCTTCTTCATCTTTAGATATAATGTCTCAATATCAAAATGCGAATCGTGATTGTATACTTCGCGTAAAATAGTGAAACGTTCAGGAGTCTTTCTGTGTCCTTTTTTTTCTAAATAGTTTGTGAAAATTTGCATAACAGTATTGATACTGTCGTCTGCTTTCTTATCTAAACTAGCCATAATTATTGTATTCGTAAAAAATAGGTTTCTACTCTATTAGAGAACCATAAAAGTACTAAAAAAAATTACTTATTTAGAATTAGACTAAATAATTATTAATGTTTTTGTTAGATGTCGTAGCTGTCAGTATATTAATGAAATAGACTAATTGTGATAGGTATTTTAACTGTATTTTTCAATTCTTATTTAGATTAGGCAGCTTATTGTAGAGTTATTTCTCAATATTTGAACATAATCATACAGTAAAATCTAAATACATAACAGAAATAATTATCTTCGCAATGCAAAATAATACAAATCACCTTATGAAAAGACTGTCTTTAACAATGCAAGCTGTAGTACAAAACGAACTAGGTGGAGAGTTATCTATTGAGGAAATTCCGATTCCTAATCCTGAAAAGGGTCAAGTACTTATTAAAATGGAGTTTGCGTCCATCAATCCATCAGATTTAAGTTTACTGCAAGGCACTTATGCTGAGAAACCTTCTTTTCCATTAATTCCTGGCATAGAAGGTAGCGGCATAGTTGTTTCGCATGGTGGAGGTGTTATTGCTAGCCTTCGTAAAGGAAAGCGAGTAAGCTGTACCGCCACGCATTCTTTTGGTGGCTGTTGGGCAGAGTATATGGTTACCTCGGCTATGAATGTAATTCCCATTGGTAATGAAATTAGTTTTGAAGAGGCTACGGCATTAATTGTAAATCCACTAACTGCTATTTCGTTTATTGATATGGCAAAGAGATTGAAGCAAAGTGTAATTGTGAATAATGCCGCTGGTGGTGCTCTTGGCAAGATGATACATAAATATGGGCTTTTGAATGGAATAGATGTAATAAGTATTGTACGAAGTCAATATCAACTAGAAGCCCTTAAATCCTTAGGATCTACTACAGTTATTGATAGTAGTTGGAAAAATTATAAGGAAGAACTTAAGGAGGTGTGCCATAAAATGAATGCCAAGCTTTATTTTGATGCCATAGGAGGTGATTCCACAGCCGATTTTGTGGAGGTTAGCCCCAAAGGTTCGCATATTTATCTTTATGCAAATCTATCGGAACAAGAGGTGCACTTTGATGCTCGTGCATTACTTCAGAATAACAAACAAATAAAAGGGTTTTACCTAGGTGATTATACATCGGAACTTAGTATTCTTAGTAAGTTATCGAATGTATCGAAGGCCAAAAAACTTATTAAAACAGAACTTAAAACAGACGTAAAGGATATTTATGAAATGGATAAAGTTGCTGATGCCATAGAGTCTTATAAGAGTAATATGAGTGGAGGAAAGATTTTA
>JAOZSY010000256.1 GCA_029939445.1 Bacteroidales bacterium | reverse complement strand
TGGCAGTAAAACTACCGCCATAATCACCAATGCTTATGGTGGTATCTATATTAGGAATATTAAGCGAAAGGCAAATTACTGAATCGCAACCCGTGGAGCTTGGCAGGGTATAATATGCCGCCTGACCCGATTCGTAATATGTTACTCCATCCATCCATATGAGGCTATCGCAGGCAGTTACATAATCGGTGGTGATGGTTTTGCATTGGCTTAGTTTTAAAACATAGGAGTCACTAGATTGACTTACTGCAGTTTGGTTTTGAACCCCTATTCCTGGATCAAAATCAACAGTGGCTCCATAATTCCCACCAACAAAAATATTTTCAGCATTATCTACAAATATATTGTAGGCAATAGACCAACCATTATTAGGTAGTAATACTCCTGCCCATAGTAAATTCCCCATTGGATTGAGTTTTTGAATATAAGCCCCATAAGTAGTATAAAAAACAAGAGTATCTGGTCCTGGGTCTAAATCTGTGGAATCCCTAAAAAGGCCAGTAGAATATACATTACCAAATGTATCGGTAGCAAGCGACATAGGACTATCCCTATAACCATAAGATTTTGCCCAAAGGAAATATCCGTTTTGATCATACTTCTGTATAAAAGCACTTCCGTAAAGCAGTAAAGTATCTGGCCCTGGATCATAATCTATAGGTCCACTATTTTTACCAGTAGTATAAATATTATTAAACCTATCTACTTTCATTGCATCCGGAGAAGCATATCCACTAATACCAACTTTGGCAGAAAACCTTGCCCAGATAAAATTTCCCATACTATCAAGCTTTACCAAATACATACTGCTATTATTGGCTGGTGGGTAGCTTGTTCCCTGTCCTGGGTCAAAATCAACATTGCCCACAAAGAGTCCCGTAAAATAAACATTTCCATAGGAATCTATATCAATTAACTTACCTTTACAGTATGCATACTCATTGGCACTAAAGGCTTTAACCCAAATAAAATTCCCATACTTATCAAATTTTTGTAAAAAAGCAGATTCTATATTACTATTTGTTGAACCTAGGTATGATGTTCCAATACCTGGGTCAAAATCTACGGCACCTTCAAAAAAACCATGAGTATAAACATTGCCCTGCAAATCAGTAGCTATATCACTTATCGCATCATCTTCAGCGCCTCCAAAAGACTTGCCCCAAATAAAATTACCATTGGCAGTAAGCTTTAATATAAAAACATCGTAACCACCATTTGAATATAGCATATGCACGCCCGTTCCTGGGTCAATATCAACAGAATCCTTAAAGCCACCCATAATATATAAATTTCCGTTAGAGTCAAAGCTCAACTTTCTCATATTACCATTACGAAAATCTACAGTACGCACCCAAGCCAAATTACCATTTGCATTAAGCTTTTGAATATAATTAGAATAATAATTATTAGTTGAAGTCAAATTATAAAAAACTGGAAAACTAGGGTTGAAATCAACCGTGCCGCCAAATTTTCCTATTGAGTATATATTACCAGCTGAATCTACATCCATGCTACTATGATCTACATATCCTTGATAGCCTTGAACGCCTTTTACCCATTCAAAATTTGGGCTTTGTGCTTGTAGAGTATAAGCTACAATAAATGATATAATTATTAAAATTATGTTTTTCATATATATATATATTAGTAAGCATATGTACCGATAGTTATCGGTACATATGATAAAGATTATTTATTGAATAATAATTTTCTTATTTATGCTAGTATTTTGAGTTTGCAATTTAATAAAATATACTCCTGGTTTAAAGTCTGAAATAGAAATAGTTTTTTCACCATTAATAAAAATATTTTCTGATAAATAAACCCTTTGCCCTGAGGTGGAATAAATAGAGATATCCATATTTTGCTCGGAGGAAGAATTTATAATTAAGAAATCGGTAGCAGGATTAGGATATATCGTAATATCCCCACTAAAGATTAAAGAATTAGGATTGCTTCTTCTAGCCGGAGGTGTAGAGCCAAATTCATAGCTACCATAGTCAGTAATACCATTTGATATTCGTTGATAGCCATCTAAATCTACGGCTGTCATAAGTGCAGAATTAACACCTGCATTTATACATGGTGAAGAAGACGTTAAATGATAATCAGTTAAAGAAACAAAGTCTGGACTTGGGTTATAATTGTAGTTATTATCATAATTAAGATAGTTAACACCAGCAAGTATACTAATATAGTTTGTTGGTTGTTGTATAAAGGGATCTAATATACAGACATCAAAAATAGCTTCATAGATTATGTTGTTATGAAAATTTTGACTACCTACTACATCTGGAAAGTAGGTATTACTTTCAACACAAACACCAGAAACCCAACTAGCAGCTGTATTATTACTTACTGTATTATGATTAAAAACGGTATTATTATTATTGCCCTGCATATACACTACTCCTTTATCTGTGGCATGGTTTTTTACAAATAAGTTGTTTAATACCATAAAATTATTCTGGTAATTGCTAGTATAAATATTATTTCTAAAAACATATAAAGCACTTCCCTGATAAGCTGTATTAGATATAAACTTATTTGAATTAATTGAGCGCGGTGTTATTTGTCCTCCCAATGGGTCATTCATATAAACGCCTCCTCCATTCGCAGTGGCTATGTTATTATTAAAATTGCTGTTTAAGATATTTGCATTACTTTTAAGATAGTATATGGCTCCGCCATTTTCAGCAGAGTTTTCATCGAATTGGCATTTATATATTACAACATTAGATTGCGCTTGATATGATATAATATAAATACCACCTCCATCTTTATTTGACGTATTATTTAAAAAATCATTATCAAATAATGTTACATTTGAACTATTAATAAAAACACTTCCACCATTAGAGAATGCATGATTGTTGTTAAAAGTATTACTACTTACTATTGGGTCAGAATTGCATATATACATACCACCTCCATCTCCAAGATTACCATTTTTTCCAATTGCTGAGTTATTAGAAATCACATTAAATACTATTTTAGGATTACTTGAACTGCCTCCAATAGTGCCGATAAAAATTGCACCTCCTCCCTTTTCACTTTCGTTATCATAAAAACGATTACCGTTAATGTCTGGGTTACTTCCATTAATTATACTTAATCCACCGCCTCTATGTCCTGCATAATTATTGTGTATTGTATTTTTTTTAATTAATGGACTACTGTTATTAAAAACCCCTATTGCTCCACCATGATCCAAAACTAAGTTATTAAATATATCACATTCTATTATTTCTAAATCAGAAAAAGATAATACAAATATTGCCCCTCCAGAGCTCTCAGGGTCAGGTGAGCTGCAGTTTGTTCCATATTTTCTTGCATTAGAAATATCACAAAAATGAAATTTTGAAGGAGCTGGAGTAGGATTCTCCGAAAAATCAAATCGGATACCATTCCACGGATTTTCTCTATCTGAGGTAATAGTTATTCTCTCATCTTGAGTTCCGATTGCGTTTATTGAACCTTTAATATCAATATAATAATGCCCTTGAAATAGCACCTCTACACCAGGTTCAATAATAAGGTCTGAACCAAAATGAATATTGATATTTTCCTCAATAAGATATGGGCTCCCTCCCATGTCCCAATAATATGTTGT
>JAOZSY010000255.1 GCA_029939445.1 Bacteroidales bacterium | reverse complement strand
TTCAATAATAAACTCAGTTTATTTTCGTTTCTTTGCAATAGATAAAAACAATAAACTATAATGAGATATTACCACTGGCTTCTTTTACCCTTTATTATTCTATTTTCATATAAATCTGAAGCGCAGAAGAACATTCGCGATTCAAGTATTTTCATCCCTTCTCTTAGTGTTAATTATAGCATTAAGACTCCGTTAAGTGGTATAATGTCCGATACTTATGGGTATAACCATAGTGTTGGTAGCGACTTTAATGCTAAACTTAAGAATAATATTAGCGTGGGAATAGGCTTCGAATATTTGTTTGGTGATAATGTAAAAAATACTGAAGATTATTTTAAAGCAATTCAATCTGAGGATGGGTTTGTTATTGATGGTAATGGTCAGTATGCCGAAGTTTTTTTATATGAAAGAGGCTATAATATTCAAATATTTGCTTCTTATCAATTTGATGTAATGTCTCCAAATCCAAATAGTGGCCCTTATGTACAGCTTGGTGCTGGCTTTATGCAATATCATACTCGTATCGAAAATAAAGACTTATCGGCAAATGCAATTAATGATGATTACGCTAAGATGTATGACCGTCTGCGTAATGGCTTTAGTACTACCCAAGTTTTGGGTTATCGATATATGGGAAATAGAAATCTTGCAAACTTCTTTATTGCTATAGAAATTACTCAGGGATGGACTAATAATAGACGTAGTTATAATGCCGATTTGAGTGATAGCCAAATGGGGAAAAGTATGGATTTGCTTGTGGGTGTTAAGCTGGCTTGGATAATCCCGTTTTATGGTAGAGCACCAAAGGATTATTACTACTATTAGAAATTATAGAATAGTAAAATGAGAGTTTTATATAGTTTTTCTGTCAAAATTTATGCTTTATTCTTAAATATTGCTGCTTTATTTATACCAAAAGCCAAGCTGTGGGTAGAAGGTAGAAAATCTATTTTTGAAAGAATAAACTTACAAATAGAGCCTGGAAATATTATTTGGTTTCATGCAGCTTCTGTTGGCGAATTTGAACAAGCCAGACCACTTATCGAAGCGTTTAAGAAAGAGTATCCTACAAAAAAAATCTTACTAACATTTTTTTCTCCTTCTGGTTACGAACTTCGCAAAAATTATGAGCTTGCTGACTATGTTTTCTATTTACCTATCGATACTAAAAAAAATGCCGCTAAATTTATTGACTTAATAAAGCCAGAGGCCGTTTTCTTTATCAAATATGAGTTTTGGTTTAATTATATCAACGAAATTTATAAACGCAATATTCCCTTATACCTTGTTTCGGGAATTTTTAGAGAAAAGCAGCATTTCTTTAAATGGTATGGTGGCTGGTTTGCCAGGCATCTTCCTTATTTTAAACATATTTATGTGCAGGATAATGCTTCAGCAAAATTGCTAGGCTCTCTGAAACTACGAAATTTCAGCATTAGCGGTGATACTCGTTTCGATAGAGTTTATAAAAATACGCTTAATCCTAAAAAGTTTGATTCAATAGTGCATTTCTGCAACAATAGTAAAGTTATTCTTGCAGGAAGTAGTTGGCCTGTTGATGAAGGCATTCTTGCTGACTATTTAAATCAATGTGATGGTAGTATCAAGCTTATTATCGCCCCTCATGAAGTTGACGATAATCACCTAGTTGCTATTGAGAAAAAGTTTAGTAGTCATAACCCAATTCGTTGGTCGAAGCATGATAATGTTGATGAAGAGCTACGGAACTCTCGGGTATTAATCATTGATTCGGTAGGTAAGCTTATGCACTTATATCAGTATGCAGATGTGGCATATATTGGTGGAGGTTTTGGAGTTGGTATTCATAATATTCTTGAAGCGGCATGCTTTGGTAAGCCAATAATTATTGGCCCTAATTACCAAAAATTTAAAGAAGCCCGAGACTTAATTGAACTAAAAGGAGCTTTTAGCATTAGCAATTTATCAGAATTTGAAACTGCCATTAACAACCTGCTGGAAAATGAGGATATTTTGGTAGCGAAATCTAAAATATGCTTAAAATATATAGACGATAATATTGGCGCTACGGATATTATTATGAAAGATTATCTTAAAAGATAATTCATCAATTAATCAAACATTTCCTTTTTCTTATTTTTCTTTAATTATTAATGCTGAGCCAAAAGCAGAACTAAAAATCAAAAACTGTGCTGTCCAATAAGTAGCCATTATTACTGGTCGAGAATAATCTATTGGCATATAAAACTTATTGAGCGCAATAAGGCTATCGCTAAAAACAAAGAATAATGAACCCACTAATGCAAATAGGGCAAAACTATCGAATTTGCGTTGTGCAAAAGCCCTCCATACCATTGATAATATTACTATTACATAAAATAGAACAGGAATTGCCAACTTGCCCAATGTGGGATAAAGTATATAATATAAAACTCCACCATAAACAAATAATAATGCTGTAATTCCTAAGCTTGCCTTCTTTTCTCTTCCGAAAAATGCAATGATATAATTAATATGGGCTATAAGAAAAGATATAAGTCCAAATGCAAATAACTCTGGCGACGCTTCCAAAAGCACATCTCCCATTACTGAAAATATTAAGCCCAAAAAGATGAATTTGCCGTAATGTGTATCTCTTTTCACCATGCTTATAAGCATTAGTAAAGGAATAGGTTTTGCAATCATTCTCATTATATAATTATCGGTATAAAGACCAATAAAGAATGTAATTATTGCAATAGCGGCTACAATTAATCTAATTTTTTCTGATTGTTTATACATGGTTTATTCTATTTGTGAATTTAGATAAGCAATATTAATAAAAAAAGTGGCACAGAATTCATTACAAATTCACATGCCACTCTTTTAAGTGTTTATTTGTTTAATCGTTGATTTGCCTGCCTGTCGACATACAGGTTTAATTGGATGTTGTCACCCTCTTAAATCTACAATCCTACTCTTAAATCTTAAATCCTTTTTCCTCCCGATTCTCATCGGGATCCTCTATCCTTCTCCTTTATCCTTGTTTAGTGACTACATCCACATCCGCCGCCACTACCTTGTCCCGATCCTTTACTATCGCAGCTGTCATCTTCGCACCCACATTCGTGATCATCACCCTCAGAAGAACAATTTCCTCCTCCTCCAGATCCACAACCACATGAATGTTCAGGTGGATTTAGCTCATCGTAAGTTGCCTCACGAATAGATTCTACCATGCCTTCAAAAAACAATGTCTTTCCAGCCAATGGATGATTAAAGTCTAAAACTACAATATCACCTTTAAGCTCCTTAACAGTGCCAGTCATTTTATTTCCTTGTCCATCTTGCATGGGAATCTGATTTCCTAATATCAATAAACCCTCAGGAATTTCACCATTATGGGCAAACATATCTGTATTAAGCTCTACAATTTTTGCCTCATTATATTCACCATAAGAAGCTCCACTTGGAACTATAAAAGAAAAATTATCATTCTTTGCTAGCCCCTCTAAGTTTTCTTCAAAAGCAGGAAGTAATTTTCCTATTCCAAAGATAAATTCCAAAGGTCTATCAGCATCAATTGTTTCTATTACTTCTCCCTCAGCATTATCAACTTTAAGTGAGTATGAAATTGCGGTATATTTATTTTGATCTATTATCATAATT
>JAOZSY010000254.1 GCA_029939445.1 Bacteroidales bacterium | reverse complement strand
TTTATTACCGCACAAAATAACATTGCTTGATTTAGTCAACTTATTTCGTAGCAATGCCTAAGTTCAGACTATTATCAAATACAATAATTCATATTGCCATAAGCAAGTTCAATGTCAGTATATTAAGTTATGCTAATTATTATATTAAAATTATCATACTTAGATAATTCTGGTCATTTGCGTAATTCTATAGCTACTGCATATTTACTATAGGCAGGTTTTATAATAGGTTAATGGATTTTTAAAAAAAAAACATCGTACATTTAGCACATATATATAATTAATTTGCATATTTGTACTATATTTGCAAAATGATACAAAGAGAGATTTCAAAAAAAGCGATAGAATTATTTAAACTGTTTCCTATTTTGGCGATTACAGGCCCACGGCAATCGGGCAAAACCACTTTGGTAAAAAACATATTTCAAAATATGGATTACGTTTCCTTAGAAGATATAGACCAAAGAAGCATTGCTGTGGAAGACCCAAGAGGTTTTTTAAGTAACTACCCTAATGGGGCTATCATTGATGAGATTCAGCGAGTGCCCGATTTATTTTCATATCTTCAAACTATAGTTGATCAAACAAATTTACCTGGGCAATTTGTAATTTCTGGCTCGCAAAATTTTCTTCTAATGGAAAGCATTAGTCAGAGTTTGGCAGGTCGTGTGGCATTACTAAAATTACTTCCCCTTAGTCAGAGTGAATTAAAAAGTGCAGGACTACTGCCTAAACTCAACGATAAAATTATATATCAGGGAAACTACCCAGCCATATATAGCAAGGATATTCCTTCTGAGTTATTCTATCCCAACTACATCAATACTTATATTGAGCGTGATGTGCGTACTCTGAAAAACATCGGTAATCTGGAGTTATTTCATCGATTCTTAAAACTATGTGCTGGGCGCATCGGACAGCCTCTCAATTATGCTTCTCTTGCTGCCGATACAGGTATTTCTCTTAATACTGCCAAAGCTTGGATCTCCGTTTTGGCGAATTCTTATATCCTATTTCTTTTGCCACCGCATTATCGAAATTTCAATAAACGATTGATAAAAATGCCTAAGTTATATTTCCATGATACAGGGCTAGTAAGTTACCTTTTGGGTATTGGAAGTTATTCCCAGATTGATAGCCACTACTTACTAGGCAATTTATTTGAAAATTATGTGATTGGCGATATTCTAAAACAATACTACGCACAAGCCAAAGAAGCCCCATTATATTTCTGGAAAGACAATAAACAAAAGGAAATAGACTTACTGATTGATAAAGGTAATCATTGTATTCCCATTGAGATTAAAGCCTCAAAAACCTATAACCTGCATGCTTTTAATAATATTCGCTACTATAATAAAATTAGTGGAAACACCAATAAATCTTACGTTATAAACCGTGTGGAAAAAAGCCAGAAAATTAGCAATGGCGAATTTGTGAGCTGGAGGGCTTTGGGGGAATTGTTTAAAGAACTTTAGCATGTGAATGCTTTCACTCGAAGAACGAAATAATCGTTTGATTTATACCATTTTAAAACTAATAACTAGGAATTATGGAATTTGAAAAAGGAAATTTATACCATATTTTTAATTAGGGAAATAACCACCGAAAGATATTCTTTGAGCAAGAGAATTATTTTTTCTTCCTAAAGAAGATACGAACCCCCCGATATCGCGCGAATACCATAGTGGTGCTGGTGCGCTCCCGACAACTGTTCGGGACCATCGCGTTCCATCAGTATAACAGGTTACGCCGACTAGGTAGATCAGCGTCTAAAAATAAATAATCACATTTACTGTTTAAACCATTAAGGCATTGTTAAGAAATAACTTGACCATTCAAACTCGTTCTTTTGCACGCTAATTTCATCAAAAAGCCTCGCCATAGCTATGGCTATGCCTATGTTTTTTGATTTATTACCGCACAAAATAACATTGCTTGATTTAGTCAACTTATTTCGTAGCAATGCCTAAGTTCAGACTATTATCAAATACAATAATTCATATTGCCATAAGCAAGTTCAATGTCAGTATATTAAGTTATGCTAATTATTATATTAAAATTATCATACTTAGATAATTCTGGTCATTTGCGTAATTCTATAGCTACTGCATATTTACTATAGGCAGGTTTTATAATAGGTTAATGGATTTTTAAAAAAAAAACATCGTACATTTAGCACATATATATAATTAATTTGCATATTTGTACTATATTTGCAAAATGATACAAAGAGAGATTTCAAAAAAAGCGATAGAATTATTTAAACTGTTTCCTATTTTGGCGATTACAGGCCCACGGCAATCGGGCAAAACCACTTTGGTAAAAAACATATTTCAAAATATGGATTACGTTTCCTTAGAAGATATAGACCAAAGAAGCATTGCTGTGGAAGACCCAAGAGGTTTTTTAAGTAACTACCCTAATGGGGCTATCATTGATGAGATTCAGCGAGTGCCCGATTTATTTTCATATCTTCAAACTATAGTTGATCAAACAAATTTACCTGGGCAATTTGTAATTTCTGGCTCGCAAAATTTTCTTCTAATGGAAAGCATTAGTCAGAGTTTGGCAGGTCGTGTGGCATTACTAAAATTACTTCCCCTTAGTCAGAGTGAATTAAAAAGTGCAGGACTACTGCCTAAACTCAACGATAAAATTATATATCAGGGAAACTACCCAGCCATATATAGCAAGGATATTCCTTCTGAGTTATTCTATCCCAACTACATCAATACTTATATTGAGCGTGATGTGCGTACTCTGAAAAACATCGGTAATCTGGAGTTATTTCATCGATTCTTAAAACTATGTGCTGGGCGCATCGGACAGCCTCTCAATTATGCTTCTCTTGCTGCCGATACAGGTATTTCTCTTAATACTGCCAAAGCTTGGATCTCCGTTTTGGCGAATTCTTATATCCTATTTCTTTTGCCACCGCATTATCGAAATTTCAATAAACGATTGATAAAAATGCCTAAGTTATATTTCCATGATACAGGGCTAGTAAGTTACCTTTTGGGTATTGGAAGTTATTCCCAGATTGATAGCCACTACTTACTAGGCAATTTATTTGAAAATTATGTGATTGGCGATATTCTAAAACAATACTACGCACAAGCCAAAGAAGCCCCATTATATTTCTGGAAAGACAATAAACAAAAGGAAATAGACTTACTGATTGATAAAGGTAATCATTGTATTCCCATTGAGATTAAAGCCTCAAAAACCTATAACCTGCATGCTTTTAATAATATTCGCTACTATAATAAAATTAGTGGAAACACCAATAAATCTTACGTTATAAACCGTGTGGAAAAAAGCCAGAAAATTAGCAATGGCGAATTTGTGAGCTGGAGGGCTTTGGGGGAATTGTTTAAAGAACTTTAGCATGTGAATGCTTTCACTCGAAGAACGAAATAATCGTTTGATTTATACCATTTTAAAACTAATAACTAGGAATTATGGAATTTGAAAAAGGAAATTTATACCATATTTTTAATTAGGGAAATAACCACCGAAAGATATTCTTTGAGCAAGAGAATTATTTTTTCTTCCTAAAGAAGATACGAACCCCCCGATATCGCGCGAATACCATAGTGGTGCTGGTGCGCTCCCGACAACTGTTC
>JAOZSY010000476.1 GCA_029939445.1 Bacteroidales bacterium | reverse complement strand
TGCCAAGCTAAGGATATTCCAATTCAAGATTGGGTTAAATTAGCTGTTAATCGTGCTCGTGCAACTGGTAGCCCAGCTATTTTTTGGTTGGATAAAAACAGAGCTCATGATGCAAATATGATTACAAAAGTGGAGACCTATCTTAAAGGTCACGATACTAAAGGTTTAGAAATTCATATTATGTCTCCAGATGAGGCAATGCAATTTACACTTCCTCGTGTAACTAAAGGTTTGGATACTATTTCTGTAACAGGAAATGCTTTAAGAGATTATTTAACAGATTTATTCCCAATTTTAGAGCTTGCTTCAAGTTCAAAAATGCTTTCTATTGTTCCTTTATTACAAGGCGGTGGATTATTTGAAACTGGTGCTGGTGGATCTGCTCCAAAGCATGTTCAGCAATTCAATAAAGAAGGTCACTTACGTTGGGATTCTTTAGGTGAATTCCTTGCTCTTACAGTTTCTCTTGAGCACTTGGCTAATAATTATGATAACCCTAGAGCAATGTTGCTTTCTGAAACATTAGATGTAGCAGTATCTCAGTATTTGAATAATAAGCGTGCTCCTTCTCGTAAGGCTGGCGAAATTGATAATCGTGGTACTCATATGTTCTTAGCACAATATTGGGCTATTGCATTAGCTGAGCAAAATAAAGACGCTGAAATGAAAGAAGTATTTACTAAGGTTGCTAAGCAATTAAAAGATAGTGAAACTACTATTCTTGCTGAAATTGCTGCTGCCGAAGGTAAAGCTACTGATATTGGTGGTTATTATATGCCTAATGATGATTTAGCTTTTGAGGCTATGCGTCCTAGTGCTACTTTGAACTCGATCATAGATAGTATATAATAGTCTTTGCAAGAAAATGCCAAATACTGCGTTATTTTCGTTTTTTTTGCAATTACAATATAAAAAGCTCATCAGAAGTCGTCAATTTTTTTTTGATTTTGACGATTTCTGAGTAAGCTTTTTATAAAAAAAATAAATCACAAACAAATCCCGAAGGGATGACAATATTGTAGCAATGTGATTAACATTGCAAATAATCCCAAAGGGATGACAATATTGTAGCAATGTGATTAACATTGCAAATAATCCCAAAGGGA